>JBFIDS010000007.1:0-20377 GCA_041603715.1 Paraconexibacter sp.
CGCCGCCGCCGCCACCGCCGAACGCCGCCGCCTCGTCGATAGACACGACGTCGAAGCCGTCGACCGCATTCTCTGGCGCCTTCCAGGTCGTCGACGAGTTGAAAATCTGCGTCGTCGCGGCCATCAGGCGTCCTCGATCGTGCGCGTGTAGGTGTCGATCTCGACGGTCAGGCCGACGTAGGTGAGGTCCACCGTCACCCGCAGCGTGTCGTAGTCCCAGACGAGCTGCGTCAGTCGGTCTTGGCCGTCGCGCGTGACGTCGGGCTCGGGCTGCGCGAGCGACGCCACGGCCACCTGCGTCTCGATCTGCACCTCGGCCGGCATCAGCCCGCCACCACCCCGACGCTCGCGAGCGCCTCGAGCACCTCAGCCGAGCCCGCAGGCTTGTTCACCCAGGCGAGATGACCCGGCTCCCAGCCCGCAGCGAGCGCGGCTAGGTGCGTGTCTGGCGACTGGTCGCTCGTCAGCATCACCACCGGGAGGTGCGCCGTCGTGGGGTCCTCCCGGAGCGCGCGGAGCACGTCGATACCCGTGGCGCCCGGCATCTTCACGTCGAGGATCGCGCCCGAGAACGCGCGCGGCGTGGCCCGCAGGAGCGCGAGCGCCGTCGGCCCGTCGAGCGCCTCGGCCACCTCGTAGCCGTGGCGGACGAGCAGCACCGAGAGCACCTGCCGCAGCACGGCGGCGTCGTCGGCGATGAGGAGGCGCGGCCTCATTCGCGGCCTCGCCCGTCCCGGTGGTCGTCGGCGATCACCCCCCGGAGCGCGCGCCACTCGCCCGTCAGCGTGTTCACGGCGGCGGTCGTGCCCGCGAGCTCGCTGCCGACGCGCGTGAGCACCTCGGTGACGTGGCGGGTGTTTCGATCCTCGCGCTCCTCGAGCACCTGCTGGCGGGTCTCGAGGTCGCGCACGTCTGCCGCCACGATCCGGAGCGTCGAGGAGTTGGCGTCGGCGCGCTCGTTGGTCGCACGGTGCCGCGCGCCGAGGTCCTGCACGTCGGTGGACAGGAGCTTCAGCGCCTGCGCGTTCACGTCGGCCTTGCGGTGCGCGTCATTCACCAGGTACCGCAGCCACGAGAGCGCCGCGAGCAGTGCCACCATTGCCCCCGCGAGTGTCTCGACAGCCCATTTCGGGGCGCCTAGCAGCTCCACGCTTTCGGCCCGCGCGCCCGTGCTACTCGCCCTTGCTGACGGCATGCCGGAGGCCGAGGAGTCCGACGCCCTCGCCGATGCGCGCGAGGCCGGCGTCGTAGTTCCCCTGGGTCAGCTCGTAGATGCCGAGACAGATGAGCCCGATCGCTGCGCTGTAGGTCTTGTAGCCACTGAACATGAGCGGTCCTCCTATGGTGTCGACCGCCCAGGCGGCCGTCGTGCTCGCGGGCGTGAGCCTCTGCGGTCGGCTGCGGCGCCTCACTGCGCGCCCCGCTTGTCGGCGAGTCGGTGCTCGCCGGTCACCGGGTCGCGCATGATCGGCCGACCCTCCATCGCGTCCCATGCGGCCCCGAACTGCGGGTAGCGCGCGAGCAGATCGGCGCGTGCGTCGAGCACGTCACGTCGGCCCTCGTCGACGAGCGCCTGCGTCGACGACCACGCCTGCTGGATCAGGTCGTCGATCGTCCCGGCAGCCACGTCGCGGAGATCGGCAGCCAGCTCGCCGAGCCACGCGCGCGCGGCGTCGACCACCAGCTCGTAGCGGAGCGTGCCCATGCCCTGGCCGGGATGGTCGATCTCGGCCTTGGCGCTGGCGCTCAGGATCACCGTCCAGAGAGCCGGGTTGTCCGCGGTCGCGTGCTGGATCCGCCGCAGCATTCGCACGAGCGACGTGGCCAGGAACGCGACGCCGAAGTGACGGAGGACGAGCCCGAGCGCCCAGGAGATCACAGCACCCACGGCATCACCTCTTCCGGCACCCGGAGCGCTCGAGCAGCCTGTCGATCGCGCGGTTGACCTTCTCGCGGGCCTCGCGCTCGAGCAGTTGCTCGCGCGTGAGCGGTTTCGGGTCGCGCTCGGCCACCCTCTGCCAGAAGCGACGCGAGGCCTTCCGCGGCCCGTCCACGAGCAGCTCCCAGACCAGAGGAATGGAGACGCTCACGCGGGGAATGCGCGGCATGGGTCACCGCCACCGCCTCACAGGTATGCCCCCATGGCGAACAGTCGCCCCTCGGCCTCGCGCCTGCGCACCAGCCCCCGGAGCACCTTGCCGCCCGCGCGGACCCACTTGGCCAACTCGCTCGGCACCGACTCGCGGTCACCCGCGTTCAGCTTCCGCCGGAGCGTCGAGCGGCGAAGTCGCGGGGCGCCGAGGTTGAAGGTGAACGACGCGAGCGCGTCGAGTTCGTGCGGCTCGAGCTCCACCTCGATTGCGGCAGCCACGGCGGCCTCGGCGTCGGCGAGATCCTGCGCGAGTAGCTGGTCGATCTGCTCGGGGGTCAGGCCGCGCGCGTAGCTGACCGGCTCGCCCGCGAGCCAGACGAATCCGCCCTCGCGCTCGGAGGTCGTGAGTAGGTGCCCGACGCCGATGGTCAGCTTGCCCGCCGGGCACCGGTAGGCGCGCGAGCGCGAGCCCTCCCAGCGCGTGACGAACTTCCGGCCGAGGCCTGTGACGGTGCGTGCGCTCATCGGTGGTCTTCGTGCGACCCCGAGGAGGCGTGTCGTGCCGCGCGGCCCTCGGCGGAGGGAGGTGCGGCGGGCGGCCTGCGGGTACGTTCCCCCTATATCACGGATTCACGCGCCACTCGACAGCGCAGATGCGCCGGCAGAGCGCCAGGAGCGCCTTCCGGTGGCCCTCGATCGAGGACGGATCGCGGCCGCGAATGATCCCCCGAGCGTGGCGGACCAGCGCGAGCAGGAGCGCCGTCGTTTCCGACGGCATCACGATGGCTGCTCCCGCAAGATGAGGGTCGTCGACACGATTCCCGGGCCGGCCTTGGGGAGGTCGAACGGGTCGAGGCGTACCCGGTAGTAGGTGCCCCCGAATGTCCGATCGGTGTAGGAGAACTCCTCGGCCTCGATCGCCGCGTAGAAAGCCTCGAGCGCGGCCCCGTCGGCGTCGCTCACCACGATCGGGCGCCGCCAGACGCGCAGGCGCTCCTGGCGCTTCTGGTAGCGGGTCGACCCGTCCCCGCGCACCTCTGGCGCGAACTGATCGGCGAAGCCCGGATCGAGCGAGGCGCCCGCCCACGCCGGGTCCACATCCGGCGCCCACTCCTCGGTCGGACTCACGTCGGTCGGGTAGGCAAAATGGATCGTCATGACGTCGGCACCTCCACGAGATCGAACGCAACGCCGATGATCGTCGGCCTCCCCCGGGCGACGCCGGCGATTGTCGTCCTGCGCTCGATCCGCCACGCGCGGGTGTCATCGATGCCCTCGAGCGCTGCCCCGTCGATGGTGAGGTCGATGCCCACGATGTCGTCCTCGGTGCGGTAGATGTGGCCCACGCCGACCCGCAGGCCCGCGATCCTCTCGGGTGGCGCTGCGCGCGTGGCGAGCTCGAACGCGGCGAGGTCGGCTGCCATCGCGGGGTCGCGCACGAAATCGAATTGGTAGTGCTCCGGGGCGTCCCTCGATCCGTAGGCTGCGACCGACGCGGCGTTCGGCGTGGGGCGGTGCACGGAACCGTAGGAGCCCGCACCGGTGCCGGTGTAGTCGCGCCGGTAGCGGAGATCGATTGTGTTGACCACGTTCGACGGATCGACGCGAGAGATCGCGACGTCGGCTGCCGGCACCGTGAAGTCGACGGGCGCGAGGACGTCGGCGGCGTCGGGCACAGGCACCGAGGCGTCGAGGTAGACGAACCGCGCGACGCGACCGCCCCAGGTGAACGACGCGCGAGACTCCGCGGCGATCCGGAGCACTGCGGCCATCACGTCAACGCCCGGGTCGGAAAACGCGCCGTTCAGCCGGTAGAGCGACCCGTGAGACGTGCGGGTCGCGGCGAACGAGCCGAGCGTGTCGACGTTCTCAGCCGGGCACCCCTGCCGCTCGCGGAGCAGCCAGTCGACCGCCGAGGCCGGGGATCGGATCACCGCGCCCGGTGCGCTCGTGTAGCTGCCACTCGCGTCGTCGGTGAGGCCCTCGACCGATACCGTGGCCTGCGACACGTCGACGAGCGACTGCGGCAACGTCGCGCGCGCGACCCACACGCCGTCGCCGCGGTCGACCGAGGTCTCGTATTGCACGCCGTGGAACGTGAACCGCACCGAGAGGCCGATGGCCGACGCCGTGCTCCAGGTGGACCCATTGTAATTCTTGAGCGTCTCCCCGGAGAGCTCCTGCCCGCTGGAGTTGTGCCCCTGGAACTCGACGTAGTTGCTCGCGTCGCCCTGCGCTGACGGGTGCAGAACCAGATGATACTTCGTGCCGCCCGTGACGCCCCGGACGGCGGTCGCCAGCGTGGTCGCAACGTACGAGGTGGTGAGCGAGCTCGCGAGGATCGACGCGAGGGTCGCGAGCTTCGTGCCGGGATTGCCGCTCGAGTCGGTGTAGAGGTCGAGGTTGAGCGTGAAGGTGGGCGCCCCGACCTTCCGCACCCCCTCGAAGTGCAACTCGACGAGGAAGTCGTCCTCTGACGGCGTGAAGCTCTGCGCGCGTCGCTGCGCCGCGGCGTTGTTGCCGACGAGCGGGCTGGCGTCGCCGCCCGTGCCGATGCCGTCGAGGTCGTCGGCGGTTGCGGCCGGCTCCGCGCCGTCGAGCAGTAGCCCCGAGATCGACTGGATCGGCGTGTCCTCGGGGCTCTCGCAGATCGTCACCTCGCTCGGCTGCACGAGCGTCGTCCATGAGAAGGTGTCGCCGCCGCTCGGCGAGCCTTCCCACGAGGCTCCGAGGATCGACTGGTATCCGTCGGTCGAGGTCCAATCGACGCCCGCCGTGCCACTCCCGTGCGCGTCGAGGTTCGAGTCCTTCACGCTGAACGCCAGCGAGTTGAACGACGCGGCGAATCGCACGTCGGACGTGTCGAATCCCGAGAGCCACGAGGCGCGCGGGTTCGAGGTCGCGTAGGCGGGCCCCTCGGCGTTCTGCATCTTGCCATTGGCGTAGGGGTTGCTGCTCGCCTTGTAGGCGACCTCGATGTCGCCGTCGGACCACGTCCACGGGGAGGAGCCGTGGATCGCCGGGTTGTGCCAGGGGACGAACGTCAGCCAGTAGACCGTGCTCGCTGCGAGCGGGGTCGAGGCCCACCCCTGCATGTAGTCGGCGCCAGTCGTCCCGGAGATCGTCATCGTGACGCCTCGCGTGGCCGTGTAGCTCGACGCCGGGGCTCCCGCGACGCCTGCGGGCGAGAGCCCGACCGCGAGGCTCCGCGTAGAGCCCCCCGAGCGAATGCGCGCGTGGAGCGTCACGCCCGTCGACTCCTGCGCGCCGCTCGTCTGGAAGCTCTGCGCGGCGATCTTCTGGCGTGGCAGGATCAGGAGGCACACCCAATAGTAGCTGGCCTGCTTCGGTGTGGACGATCCATTCGGCGTCACGCGCACCGTCGGCCCGCTCAGGCCGGACGCGGCACCGCCCCGGACGGCCACCACCTCGCGGGCGTCCCCGACGGACCGGCTAGCCGTCGCGGTCCCGACGGTCACCGAGATCGACGGAGCCGTAGCGCCGGGCGCCGCGTAGTCCGGGACGGCGTACATGTAGCCGAGGTGCAACCCCTGCGGGTGCGTCTCGTCATGCACCCCGACGTCCCGGAACGTCGAGTCGGTGCCGTCGTAGTACGCGCCGTTGCTCTCGTCGGCCGCAGTGCCTCGCAGCACGCCCGCATTCCGGAGCGTGATAGAGAACGCCGAGAGGCTCGCCGGGGAGTAGCTCGAGGTCATCACGACGCTCGGTGAACCGCTCGGTGGATTGTAGAGCACGTAGAAGATGATCCCGCCGAGGTTCGAGCGGACCATGGCGGTGCCGCCCCAGGTGATCCCGCTGACGTGCCACTCCGACTGCGTCACGTAGACGATCGCCACGCCGTCGGTGGTCACGCCTGCGGCCGTGGTGTGCGTCCACGAGTGGGACGTGCCGGTGGCCGCAGCCTTCCACGTCGTCGCGTCGTGAGAGGGCGCCGTCGCGCTCGGGCCGCCGATACGGTGCCACGAGTCGCTCGTCGTCTGCTCTTGCGTCTCGGCCGCAGCCATCGTGAGCGTATAGGTCTCGTTCTCGGCGTCGGGCGTGGCCTCGACGCTCGCGATCTGCGCGGTGCCCTGGTTGAACTCACCGGCCTCGGGGCGAGACGTGAAGTTCTCGACAGTCACCACGCCCGGGAAGCGCTTGAGCGAGCCGAACACGAGCGGCAGGCCGCGCCCAGTGTCCCCCGCGCGCATCGCGGGATGATCCTCCTCCGACAGCGTGTGGAGCAGCTTTTTCCCGATCAGGTAGCGGCTCGCGAGTCCGGCCACCTCGAGCGACACAGCCCCGAGCGTGCGCGTGATCGAGCCCGTCGGGGACCCCTCCCAAATCGCCTCCCGGTGGATCGCGTCGTCGGCGTCGACCGCGCAGAGGTAGGCGATGATGGTGGCCGACGGCACCAGCTCGTCGCGCACGTCGGAGAAGCGGCGCACCGTCGGCCCGGCTGCGTCGGGGATGCCCCCGAGGCCGTTGTCGAGCACGAGGATGCGCGTCGAGTTCGCGAAGCGCCGCGCGTCGCGGTCGGCGTCGCTCACCACGTCACCAGCCGATCGCACCGTCGGGAGGTAGGTGGTGCCGAGGTACTCGTGGCCGCGCTCGGAAAGGTAGAGCGTCTCGCTCGCGAGCTCGATGTCGAACGCCCAGAAGAGATCCGGGGTGGGTCGCTCGAGGGCCTCCTGAAACGCTACGTTGAATTGCTCCGGCATCAGATGCCCAGCCCCGCACGCCCGGCAGTCGATGCGGCCACCGATGCCTGCGTGCGCCCGAGCACGTAGGCGTAGCGGTCGGAGGTGAGGGCGCCCGCGAGGCGGTCCACCGCGGCCTCGACGCGCCCGACGGCTGCCGTGGTCGGGTCACCCGCGAGGCCGCCCGCGCGGCCCGTGGCGGTCGGTGCGGCACCCACCTCGCTGCCGTTCACCGCGAGCCGGGCGCGCCCGAGCACCTCCCCGAGCGCGTTGTTCGCGATGCCTTGCTTGCCACGGCCGAAGAAGAACGTGTCGGCTCGTGGGTTGAACAGCGCGCCGTTGCGCGCGCGGATGTCCTCGACGGTGCGAATGATGTCCTGAATGCCGCGACGCGAGCCGGTCTTGATCGCGTCCTCGAGTTCGCGCTCGAGCACCCCGGCCGTCCGCTGGAACGTCGCCGCGAAGCCCTCGGACGCACCGATCGCCTCGAGCGCCTTGCCGTCGCTCGCGCCGGTGAACGCCACGCCGCCGTTCTCGACGTGGAGCGTCCCTTCGGTGCCGCGCGAGTTCTTGAATCGGCCGTCGGCGAAGTCGTCGCCGCCCTCGCCGGCGCCTGCTCGCCGGCCACTGCCACCGCCGGAGCCGCCGCCCGAGTCGCCCGCCGCTCGCCCCTTGCGGGCCACCCTGTCGAGGCTCTCGGCCTGCTTGTCGTTGGCGGTCGCGTTGTCGCGGGCGGACTTCGCCGCCTTGGCGTCCGCCGCCGCCTTCTTCTCGAGCGCGGTTGTGGCCTCGTCGGCTGCGGTCGTCACGTCGTCGGTCTTCTGCGACTGCTCGATGGCGTCCTCGGTGGCCGCCTCGACCTTCGGCCGCAGGTTGGCCAACCCGTCGATCATCGTGTCGATGGTGGTCGCCACGCCGCTCTGCGAGGACTGGAGCTCGGCGAGCGCCTGCGAGTAGGTCGTGTTCTCGTCGGTCACGGCGATGTAGGCCGCGAGCAGGCGGTTGATGCCCCCGTCGACGAGCTGCGCGAGCACCTTGGCCATCGCGAGCGCCGCAGCGGCCGAGTCGAAGATCGCGAGCGTGAAACTCGCCACGGCCGGCACCGCCCGCTTGATCCACGCCGTGAACTGCTCGGACTGCGCGAACGTCGCGAGCACGTCGAGCATCGCCTTGGCGGCCTCGAACAGCGGCGAGAAGCCCTCAGCGATTGCGAGAGACGTGTTGTCGGTGATCGTCGAGGTGAGGCCCTCCCAGGTCCCCGCCTGCTTCTCCATCTGCCCCTCGAAGCGCTCGAACTCCCCAGTGAGCGTCTCGTAGATCTCCGAGGCGTCGGCGCCCGACGCGGCCAACTCCTCCATCCGGCCGCGGCCCGTCGCCGAAACAATCCCCATCTCCTGAAGGCGCGCGGCGGCCTCGCCGAACGGCTTCCCGGCCTGGATCGACGACACGGCCCGGCCGAACCAGAACGCCACCGACTCCATCGGCTGCGACGTACCCGCCGCAGCGTCTCCCACGCGACGCAGGTTGTCGGTCGCGCTCTTGCCCTCAGCGCCGAACGTCGCGAGGTGCCGGCTGGCCTCGATGATCGGGCCCGTCTCGAATGGGGTCTCGGCAGCGAATCGGAAGAGCTGCGCGACCTGCTTCTCGGCCGCTGCGCTCGAGCCGAGCAGGCTCTCGAACTGGAGCTTGGACCGAGAGAGTAGGGCGTTGGTCTCGATCACGCCTGACGCGAGATTCGCGAACGGGGACGCGACCGCCTTCAGGAGCTGAATCCCCTGGTTGAGCGCCACCACCGATGCGCCGACGCGCGTGAACCCGCCCGCGGTCTTCGCAGCGGCGGCGTCCATGCCGCCGAACGCCTGCTGCGCGGCCTTGCGCCCGTCGCTGAGGCCCTCGCGGAGCTTCGACGAGTCGGCCGTCAGGTCGAGGACTGCTTCGCCGAGACTCTCAGCCATGGCCACCCTCCACGCGCTTGACCGCCACGCCCATCGCGGCCAGCCGCGCGAGCATCGCCTCGGGGCGCGTCGGCTGCCTCCGCGTACCCCTCTCGAGTAGGCTCTCGAGCTGCCGCACCCTGCGGCGCACGTCACGCACGGGGAGGCTCCTTCCGCCCGCCAGCGCGGCTACCTCGAACCCGTCGAGCATCCTGCGCGCCTGCACCCGCGGGGCCTCGTCGATCAGGTGGCGCACAAGCCCCCAGCGCTCTCCGAGCCAAGCCGACGGGGTGCCACCGTAGGTCACCATGAGCGTCGTCAGGATCGCGCCGAACGGGATCGGCTCGGGCGCTTCTTCGCCGCCCGCTTCCTCTCCCGCTTCTCCGGCGGGTTGGCCGCCCCCGTCTCCAGGGGCAGGCCGAAAAAAGCCGACAGCACGAGGATGCGGTGCGCCGGCAGTACCGCCTCGAGCACGTGGCGCGGCACGTCGACCACGATCATTTCGAGCACGTCGACCATCTCGGCGAAAAACGCCCGCTCCTCGTCGGGCGCGGCGTGCCCGTTGGCCACGCGCCCGAGACGCAGGAACACCCCGTCCACCCTGGTCATCTCGGCCATGGTGAGCTCGTGGGGCACCCGCAGCTCGTAGCGCGTGCCGTTGATCCGGACGCCTCGGCGCTCCGGGTTGATCGTTTGCAGAATTAGGTCGCCGTTGCCGTCAGCCATGAGAAGTCCCCTCTTCGCTGCTGTCCCTGCCGCCCTCCACCTCTTGCTCGAGCACGAGCACGAGGGCCGCTTCTTCCTTCAGGCGCCGCCGCTGCTCGCGGATCAGGCGCTTTCGATCCCGGACGGCTGCACGGAGGACCTCGAGCGCCCAGCCGCGCGCGTCGCCCATCAGGCGTTCTCGAACACGACCTGCGCGAACTTCGAGTTCGCGGTGTCGTAGAGCGCGCGGAACGTGAGGCCGAGCCCGGCCGGCTGCCCCTTCGAGAAGACCGTCTCGATGTCTCCCGACATGACCGCTCGGTAGATCTCGATCTGGGCCTCCCCGAGCGCGAGGTAGGGGCTCGAGTCCGACGTGCTGCGGATCAGCACCGCATGCTCCTTGACCGTGAGGCCGCGCAGGAGCGGCATGGACTTGATCGAGGGAGGCCCGGCGTCGGTCGTGACCGTGTTCTCGTTGAAGCCGTACGTGACCGCCTCGAGCGACCAATCGAACAGCGTCAGGCTGATCGACAGATCCTCCTGCGTGCGGAACATCTTGACCGAAGCGGTCAGGCCATCCACCCGCACGTCCTCGAACTCCTGCGTGGACGTGAACGTCACGCCGTCCTCGCTCGTCGAGTTGGCGCCTCCCGTGCCGAGCTTGACCCAGCTTCCCGCAACGGCGGTGCCGATGGCGGTCATGGCCTCGCCGACGTCGGCGACGTAGACGTCGAACGGCCCCCTGATGATTTCGAGCGGTGCTCCCATGCTATCCTCCTGTTACGCGACCTCGCACTCGGCGACGTCGACTGCCCACGTTTCCACCTGCGCCGGCCAGTCCTTGCTCGGGTCCCGAATCACGATCGGCCCGCCCACCCGCCACGCAGCCAGGAGCAGCGCGCTCCCCACCACGGACCGCCGCATCGCCTTGAGCGCGAGGTGCGCTGCGCGAGACAGCGCGGCGGCCTGGTAGGGGGTCTCCCCGTAGGCGAACACGTCCACCGCGATCCGATCGAGCGGCACGGTGTCGATCGGTCGTTGGATCGCAGGCGCCGGGCGCAAGAGCAAGGATTTTCTCGGCATCGCGTCCGCCTCGGCGCGGGGCAGCTCGACCCCGAACACACGAGTCCCCGCGAGAGCGGCGACGCCTGCATCGGCAGCGAGCAGCGTCACGAGCGCCTCGATGGGGTCGGGGTAACTCACAGCGCCTCCCGGATCTCGTCAGCCAAGCCCGGGTACACGACGGCTGCGGCACTCCGAAGCGCTGCGCCGTGCTTCAGCTCGAGCCAGATCATGTAGTTTGCCTCGACCGATCCCCAGCGACCGACGACACGATCGGGGGAAACCTGCGTGGCAAACTGCGTGGCCCGGATCGAGCCCTCGGCCAACCCGGTCACGTTGTTCCAGCCGGGGTGATTCAGCTTGGCGTGCACGACCGCCTTGGCGATCGTGCGATCGACCCCGAACCGCGCGGCGGCGTTCACGCGCGCGAGCACCGCCTCGCCCTCCCAATCGAGCGACATCAGGCGCCCACCTCCCCGACCCGGCGGAGGTGCAGCTCCCGGTGCGTGCGGCGTCGCAGGTCGGCCAGCACGTCGAATGGCCCCGCGTGCACGAGGCGCCCGGATCGGTCGCGGATACGGCACACCCGGTCGGCCTCGCAGACGTCGGCGCCGAGCGGCACCATCGCGTAGAGGATCTCCACGACCGCGTTCTCTCGGCCGGTCTCCTCGGTGCGGGGCATCGAGGGCACCCACCACCGGCACGGAACCGTGGACACCTTGGCCCACGCCGGCGCCGGGTCGTTCCCGTAGCCGTCGGTGCCGGTGGCGAGGTCTCGCTCGACCTCGGCGCGGTACCGCATGGCCGCTCGGGCGTTCACGCGAACATCCTCGACTCTCGGGCTAGCCGGGCCATCACCCGCTCTCGCTCGCGGCGGTAGTCCGCCTGGGCCTCGGAGAATCCCCCGTCGGACTCCGATGCGACGCCCGAGAAGCGCACGTCGAGCATGGCGAGCTCGACCAGCACGAGTTTCCGGAGCGCCGTCTCGTCGACAGGCTCGTAGGTGAGCGTCACGCGCCGGCCCCACGACGGCCGCGGGTTGGTGCCAGCGGGCCGGCGTTCGAGGGAGCGCTTGCCTACCAGGCGGTAATCGTCGGCCGCAAGCGTCGTGGATGTCTCGGCGACCAACTCGACGACGGACGACACCGAGGCGACGGATCGGCTCGCATGGATCACCACGGCCCCGTCGTCCTCGATGACGTCCGTCTGCGAGGCGTGCCCACCGAACCGCGACACGATCTCCTGCTCGATCGCGGCCACGACAGTCTCGAGGCGCGCGCGCGGCAGGTCGGACTCGAGGCCGAGGGCCGCGATGTCCTCTGGAGTGAGGAGCGGCATCAGCTACCCCCTGCGCCCCTTCCGTCGGCCACGCTCGGAGGACTTGTCCTCGGCGCGCTCCATCGCCTTGTCCTCGTCGGGCTCGGCGGCCTTCTCGCCGGCGTCGACCTCGGCCGTGGCGTCGATCTCGGCGGCCGGCTCGGGCTCGACCGCCGGTGCGCCCTCGCACCACTGCGCCAGCGTGGGCTCGGCGGCCAGCTCCTGCGGCGTGATCCGTCGCCCGCGAGCGCGGAACAGCACCACGGCGCGTGCTGGGTCGACCGTCAGCGCCCCTCTGGAGTCTCGGTAGATTCGGTGCGTGGTGTTCGCCATTGCGTCCCTTCCCTTGGGGCCGGCGGGCATCGGTCACCCGCCGGCCCCGTCATGCTCAGATGCCCGTGACCGTGCAGAAGCCGGCCGGACGCCACACCGCGAGAGCCACCCGCACGTCGGCGCGGACGGCCTGCTTCCCGTTGATGAAGAAGTCCGAATGCGAGTCGGAGACTCGGACGTCGATGCCGCGGCGCTCGACGAGCATGCACTGCATGGTGTCGGCGACGAGGCCGGTGTTCTCGGTGATCGCGTCGGTCTCGACCACCGTCAGGCCGAAGATGCGCATCGGGCCGGCCTCGGCCGGGTTCCCCCAGATGTAGGCGCCGTCGGTCGTCTTGAGCAGGCGCACGCCCTGCCAGTCGTTCGGGTGCAGATAGACGGCGTTCGGGAACGAGCGGCCCGTCACCTTGACCTTGGTGCACGCCTTGTAAATCGCGTCTGGCACCGTGTCCCCGCCGAGCGCCTGGGTCTGCACGCCCGTGCGGTTGATGAGTCCCTCGATGTTGTCGCCGGTGCCATCACCGACGAGGATCTGCGCGTCGAGTCGCTGACGCAGCATGAACGGCAGGCGGCCGTTGATGTAGCTGCGGGCCTGCGCGACGTCCTCGAGCTGCTCGTCGGTGATCGGCAGCCACGTGGCGATCTTCTTGACGCTCTCGGTGCGCTGCGTGAGGGCCAGCGCGGACTCGGCGAACGTTCCACCTTCGGCCAACTCGGCCGCTGCGTTGGTGAACGTCGTCTCCTCCATGTAGACCACGGCCGCCTGCCCGGTCTGCCCCGAGGGGATGGTGTCGATCACCTGAATGGGGCGCGTGGCGAAGTCGACCACGCGGCCCGTGCGGATGGACTCGGGAGCCCAGCCCGCCGCCGTCTCGAACAGGGTCTTGAGCTCGACGTCGATCTTGCCTTCGGTCTTCGCCTTCCAGCCGCCCTCGACGTACGCCTTGGACTCGACGAACAACTCGCCGAACGACTTCCGCGAGGCCCGCTCCTCGCGTCGCGCCGGCACCGTCGGGTCTCCGTGCTTCACCTCGTCCTCGACCCGCCCGAGCAGGGCCTGCCGGCGGCGGGTGTCGTCGTCGGCCTTCTGCGCCGTGGCAAGCTTCTCGACCTCCTCGGCGATCCGGCCGCAGGCGTCGTTCAACTCGCGGATCTTCTCGGCCTTCGCGACATCGGAGACGTCGCCGAGGCTCTTCACCTTCGACAGATCGAGGTCGCCGTCGCCGTTGGCGCGGGCCTCCTTGAAAATGCTCTCGAGCTCGGCCTGCTTCGCCTGTAGCTCTCCTCGCTTCTGGACCAGGAGCTTCATGGTTCGGTTCCTCCGTTGCGTTGGTGTTGGTGTTCGCCCTACTCGCTGACGAAGTAGAGCAGGTGTCCGGAGACCACCCCGGTATCGAGCCCGCCGGGGTCGACGTCCTGCGCACCGACGGTGAGCGTCGGTCGCCGAGCGGCCGTGGTCTTGACGGCGTTGGCCGCGGTCATGTCGGGGATGACGCCCCGCACTCCCGCGACGAATCCACTCGAGACCGCCACTGCGGCCACGATGTCGTTGGCGGCCTCGACGTGCACCGCCAGGGTCACGTCCCCGTCGGCGTCCACGTCATCGACTGCCGTGGCGACGTCGATGAAACCACCGACGATCACGGCGTTGTCGGGGATGACGTCGCACTCGGAGGGCGTGACCGCCTCCGCGTTGTAGACGCCACCCGTCGCCGAGCCGTTCCCGTCGGCGAAATCGTGCCGGAAGTACGCGCGGAACAAGCTCCGCCCGAACCCCGACGCGGGTGTCGGATTTGCTGCACTCATGGTTTCTCTCTCCTCTCGTCAGTGTTGGGTCTCGCTACGCTGCCCGCTCGCTCACGAGGAGAGGGCCGCCCGCGCCTTCCCGGTCACGCGGATGAAGTCGGCAAAGAGGTTTGCCGGGTCCGTCCGCGCCACGTCGGTCAACAGTTCCCCCAGCTCGAGGCCGAGGCCCGGCAGCTCCTCGGCTATCTCCCGGATGGCCTTGAGCCGATCGGGTGCGAGATCGCCGCCCTTCTCGCGCCGGAGACCCCGCACGGCCTTGGTGCGCGCGACGATCGAGCGGAGCGCCTCGACGGCGGCATCGAGCTCCTCGACGTACCGAGCGCCCCGACCCTTGACCGCCACCGTCCCGGTACCCTCGCCAGCGCCGACCACCACCGGGGAGAACTCGTGGACGATCGCGCCCGGGGAGCCGTCGGGGCGCGGGCCCATCAGGCGCACCCGGCGTCCGTCGCGCTGCTCTTCCTTCCAGGCGTCGGCATGCACCCGAAAGCCGTAGGACCACTCCTGGATGGCCGGCGGGTTGGCTAGGTCGAACTTGAGCGCCGACTGCCAGTCGCGGGCTGCGGCGATCTCGGTGTTGATCTGGAAGGCCACGTAGGCCGCATCCCCTCGCTCGACCACGCGGCCCTTGCCCATCGGCACGTGCGACCAGTCGTGAGCGGGGAGCAGGTGCGCCACCTGGGCGTCGCCGAAGAAGCCGGGCAGGGTGACGTCCCCGTCCTTGTCGACCACGTTGAGCGTCGCGATGCGGGCCTCGCCCGACCCCCCGTCGTCCATCTTCAGTTCCGCGCGTACCGTCTTGTGCTCGAGCCTCATGCTGCTCCTCCGTTCGTGCGCCGCTCCACGACGGGAGCGAATGAGAGCGTTCCGTTGGGGTGCTCTTCGGCCATCATCGCTTGGCTCTCCTCGAAGGTGATGACGCGCCCGGCGCGAGCCATGCAGTCCGAGTCGTGGTGTCCGATGCGATCGTCGAAGACCATCACCGCCGTCACGTTCTCGGCCTCGCGATAGGTCGCCACGGTCGAGACGCGCTGCGCGTGCAGGGACTCGGTGCGCGCGATCACCAGCGCACGCTGCGCCGTGGTCGACCAGCGCCCCGCGGTGATGGTGCCGCGCAGGCGGCGCGCGATGGCGATCGGGTTGTCGCCCGCCTCTCGGCCCGCGACGAGCACGTCGAACACGCGCTGCTTCGCCGTCTCGCTCAGGTCGACCAGGCCGGCACGTCGCCCGCCTTGCTCGAGCACCTCGCGCGACACCGGGTCGGGCACGTCGAGCTCGATGGCGTAGACCGTTGCGAGCGTCACCGTGACGTCGGCGAGCGTGGCCGCGTAGGTGGTCTCGAACGCGCTCCGGAGGTCCACGCGCTCCTCCTCGAACTCGCCGACGCGCGACATCAGCTCGTCGGCAAACGACTCGCGGAGCACGGCCAGCTCGTCCTTTCGCTCGAGGCCACCAACGCCCTTCTCGGCTACCGGCGCCCACTTCGGCTCGTCGAGCATCTCGCGTGCGACGATCTCGGCACGGGCGGCACCGCGATCGAGGATGCTCCGCACCGCCTCGGCCATCTCCATCGACCGCTCCGCGCGGAAGCGATCGAGGCGCGCCATGAACTGGAGTTGCCCTTCGTCGGGTGGACGCCGCGGGAAGCGCTCGGCTGCGGATTCCGCGAGCGCATCCTTTCGCCGGAGCCCCTTCTCGTCGTCGTCCGCAGCAGCAGCGGCGCGCGGCGGCATCGCCGCCTGACCGTCGGGCATCGGGAACACGCCGATCGGCACGTACCAGAGCGCCTCGCCCCCCTCGTACCCGAGCGCCTCGCGGCCCTCGTCGCGTCGGATCACCCCCGAGCTGACCGCGCGGCCCATCCGTTCGAAGCGGGCGTTCTCGTCCTCCTGGAGCGCGGGCACCTCGGAGTGATCGAAGCGAAACGCCCACGGCGCGGTGTCGGCCTCGAACTCGGCGAGTAGCTGGTGCTCGATCTGTCCCGAGATCATGCGCTGATACGGGATCAGGCCCCCGTGCCACGCCTCGGCGCGCATCTCCTTCATGGTCGCGCCAACCTTGGTCTGCTCGAGGCCGGTGCCGAATCCGACGACTGCGGCGGGAATCCCGAGCAGCGCGCAGATGCGCTCCTCGGAGATGTTTCGCACGGCAGTCAGGTCGATGTCGGAGGGCGAGAAGCCGAACGGCTTGACGTCGGTTCGCGCCTTCATCACGAGCGGGCGGCCCCGGTGCTCGCCGGTCGTCCGCGACTCCACCTCGCGCTTCACCTCGTCGATGTCGTCGATCAACGCATCGTCGGATGCGGGTGAGATGACCATGCCGGGCACGCCTGCGTTCCCGAGGATCGTCGCGACAAACCGGGCGGCCTCGTCGTCGGTGAAGACCTCCGAGAGGGCCGGGGCGATCGGAGCGAGGCCGAGGCGCGGGTTCCGCGGGTCGATCCCGTGGCGCAGGTGCACGACGTCCTCGGGGAGCAGCACGGAGCGCTCGCCGTTGGTCTCGTACTCGTAACAGGAAATGAACTCCGACCCGTCGGCCGGCCAGCATGGACGGATGGAGCTCGGCGGAATCCACCAGAGCTCCTCGACCTCCATCGACCGCCCGCGGACCTTCAGCCAGTAAGAGTTTCCCGAGAGGCAGAAGGAGAGCATCGTGGCCCACCAGAGCGTCGAGCCGTCGTAGAACTGGTTCGGGCGCCGGAGCAGCTCGAGCAGCTCGTGAGCATGCACCGGGTCGGTGTCGTCCCCGACGGTGCGGTCGAGGGCCGGAGGCGCGAGCGGGAACGTCCTGGCCACCCAGAGGATCGGCGCCATCAGGCTCGAGGAGTCGAGGCCGTCGCCGACCTGCTCGGTCATCTGCTCCCGGGTCACCGAGCGCGGGCGAAGAAACGCCGTCCACGACGCAATCGGGTGGCGCACCTCGCCCACCAGGAACCGGCGCACCGTGCCGAAGATCCCCGCCGCTTTCGCCCTCACGCGACCCCCCAGACCTTGGCCGTGGCCAGTACCCCGTAACCCTTGGCGGCTGCGTCCACCTGGTCATCGTGCGCGCCCTCGGGGAACGCCTCGGCCTCGCGAACGAACGCCTCGGCCCAGGGGCCCCGGACCAGCACCACGTTCCCGGCTTCGGCCTGCGACGAGAGCGGCCCGACGTCGGCGATCTTCGAGCCGGTGGTCGGCTTGGCGCGGACGGTGAAGCCCGGGAGAACGTTCCGCTTGTAGTGGCTCGCGAGCGCCTTCCCGGCGCTGCCCGGCTCCTGCTCGAGCCAGATCGGCAGCGCGCGTCCGTCGGTCTCGGCGATCGAGCGAATGCGCCGCTCGACGTCGTGGGGGCTCGCGCGGAATCGCTCGACCTCGAGAAACACCCGCCCGTCGCGGATTCCCACCTTGGCACCCGCGGTCCAGTCGGGGTCTCGCCCCGCCTTTGGTTCGGTGGCCGCGAGGTCCCAGAACCGGAGCGCCCGGCAGTCGCCCGGGAAGCTGTCGGCCCATTCCCAGAAGTCGCGCTTGAAGTACGCGCCCGCGGTCGGCCGCACGTTCCAGTTCCCGTAGAGGAGCTGCTCGCGCTCGACCCTCGGGAGCGCCCGGAGCTTCTTCAGGTAATCCGGATCTGCGTCGAGTAGGATCGGGTTGTCCTCGATCGTCGCCGCAACGAACGTGACGCTGTTGGCATCCTCGGGGCGCGCGAGATCCTCGCGACGATCCGCCCACGCGATGTCGTCCCCGTCGCGAATGAACCAGCGCAGGCGCCCGGAGCGCTCGGGGATCGGCAGGCCGGTCGCGTCGTCGATCCACCAGGCGAGGAACTGCCGCAGCCACGAGTCGGGCTCGGGGTTGGTGGTCGCGCGCAGGTACGGGCGGACGCCCGACACCGAGCGCATGCGGCTCCAGAGGTACCAGAAGACCGTCTCGCTGAAGTGCGACAGCTCGTCGAAGCCGACGAACGGGAGCTGCGCGCCCTGGTACTCGAAGCGGGTCGAGTCGTGCTGGAGGTGCGCGAACCGCACCGTGGCACCCGAGGGCCAGACCCACTCGAGCGTGTGCTCGCGTGGGGTCGCGCCGAGCTGCGGGTAGATCGCGGCCGACGTGTCCCAGAGCCCGCCCTCGTTCCGCACCTGCGGGGAGGTGCGGCGGAAGATTACCGGCGCGAAGCCCGGGCGATGCACGTGGCGGGCCGGCTCCATCAGCAGCGCGTAGGTCTTCCCCCCGCCGGCCGCGCCGCCGTAGATCGCGATGTCGGCGGGCGACGAAAGGAACGCCTCCTGCGCCGGCTGCGGCCGGATCACCGAGACGGCGTGGGCGAGCGCGCTCAAGCGTCGTCACCGCGGCCGTTGGCCGGCAGGTAGATCACCGCAGGCTGTAGGGGCTGCCCGTCAGCGCCAGACAGCGCGATCGGGGCGTGGACCCCGAACATTTTGTTGAGCTCCTGGATGTTGGCGCGAACCTGCTTTTGCGCCTCGAGGTCGGGCGGGTTCCGGGTCGCCACGGGCCATGCCGCGAGGAGCATCCGCTCCAGGCGCGCCGCGTTGGTCGTGCGCCACCGCGACGCCTCGTCGAGCGTCTCGGCCTTGAGCGCTTCGAGTTCGCGGACTAGCGCGTCGTGGATCGTCGAGCGCCCGCGCCCGAGTTGGTCGGCGATTTGTCGGATGGTCGCGCCAGCAACGCGGAGCTCCCACGCCTCGGCTGCGAGCTCGGCTGCGGCGGCGGATTTCCCGCTCGTCTTCGAGGTCCCTCGCTTGCGACCGCGGGCGCCGGCCTCGCGTTGCTCCCTCACGCCCTTCGGCTTGCGGGTGCTCATGCTGCGCTCGCTTTCTCTCGCTTCGGCGTCGGAGCGGATCGGTCGGACTTCCCGCCGCGCTCGCGAGTGGCTTTCCCGCCCGTGAGGTTTTCCCACCGCTCGACGATCACGTCACAGTAACCGGGGTCGAGTTCGAGCCCGACGCAGTTGCGGTCGAGTTGCTCGGCTGCGACGAGCGTCGTCCCCGATCCGAGGAACGGGTCGAACACGAAGTCCCCTCGCGCCCCGTGGTTGCGGATCGGGCGCGCCATACACTCCACGGGTTTCTGCGTCCCGTGCCCGGTGTCGTTCTTCGCGTGCGGGATGTCCCAGACGGACGTTTGCTTCCGATCGCCCGCCCACTTCGCCGACGCGCCCTTCCGGACTGCGTACCAACACGGCTCGTGTTGGTAGTGGTACGCGCCGCGAGAGATCACGAGGCGCGCCTTCCGCCAGACGAGCATGTTGCGAATCTCGAACCCGATGCTCTGGATAGCTGCCCCCGCGGCCAGAGACAGCGCACCCTGCGCCGACCACGCGTAGACGACGTCCCCGAGGAAATGCACGAACGCGGCGGACCAGTCCGCGCGGTCGTCGTTCATGACCTTCCCGAGCGCCCGGTCGGCTTTGGCAAGGACCCCCTTCGATGCAAGTTCCTGCCGCCAGTTCGGATCGTAATCCACTCCGTAGGGCGGGTCCGTGACCATGATGAACGGAGCCGCGCCGCCCATGGCGAGAGCGACGGTTTCCGCGTCCGTCGAATCCCCGCACGCGAAGCGGTGCCGCCCGAGCGTCCAGACGTCGCCCACCTTCGTCGTCGGAACCTTCGGCACCTCGGGCGTCTCGTCCTCGTCGAGAGGCGTCCGGTCCACCTCCCGAAGCGCGTCCGGGATTGAATCCTCGATCCCGTCGAGGAGCTTCGCGAGGATCTCTTCGTCCCGGCCCGCCATCGCGGAGAGCGGGTCGATAGTCGCGAGCACGAGCCGCTCCTCGTCCTCGTCGAGATCGACGTAGAGGACCGGGATCGTCGGCTCGTCGCGCCGCATCGCGAGTTTCACGCGCAGGTGCCCGTCGACGAGATGCCCGGTGCGCCGGTTGACGATCACGCGTTGGACCCATCCGACGCGGTCGAGCACGTCCCCGAGCGCGCCTTGCTGCGAGTCCGGGTGCGTGCGCCGGTTGAGCGGATGCGCGAGGAGTTGGTCCGGAGCTTCGTCGCCTTCACCCACGATCCTGGACTTCCAGGGGTGCGTCCGGCTGGGGATGCGTCCGGCGGCGGCGGTCATTCTAGAAACGCCACGCATGGCGTTCCCTGGGCGCTGGGGAGCGCTTCCAGGCACCACGCGCCCGCGTAAACGTTCGTTTTTCTTGAGTGTCGCACGGGTTCAAATCCCGTCGGGGACACTCTTCGAGTAGCAGGGATTCCGGGGGGTTACCAGACCGGAGAACGCCGTGCTACCTCACGTGGCGTTTTTCGTGGCGTTTCCGGGGGGCTGCCGAGCCCTCCTGACCCGCTCCTCGACCCAGCGCGACACCGTGACGCCCGCGCGCTCGGCCAGCTCGGTGAGTCGCTCGCGCAGCTCCGGCCGCAGCCGGATCGTGAGCGAGGCCCGACGCTCCTCGGGCGGGAGCGCCGGGCGGCCTCGCCTCAC
>JBFIDS010000008.1:0-19592 GCA_041603715.1 Paraconexibacter sp.
CGCCCGGCGCGGATCAGGCCGCGTCGGCGTAGGCGCCGTCGGGCGCTGGCAGCCAGGGTCGCCACGAGGCCGGGATCCGCGGCGCGGCGACGTGGATGAACACGTGCGGGCTCGGCTCGCGCGGGGCGCGGCGCGGATGCATGTTCGCGACGTGGGGCAGGTGATCGGACTTCCGCCGGTTGCACGGTGCGCACGAGGCGACGATGTTCGTCCAGTCCGAGGAGCCGCCCTTCGACCGCGGGATCACGTGATCGACGGTGAGGCTGGAGCCCGAGCCGCAGTACTGGCACTCCCAGCCGTCGCGGGCGAACACCGCGCGGCGGGTGATCTTGCGACGGTGCGTGTCCCGCGGGACCCGCACGTAGTGCGTGAGCCGGATCACGGCGGGGCGCCGAAGCGTCGCCGTCTCCGAGTGCAGCTCGCGATCACCGGCCTCGACCACCTCGGCCTTGGCCTTGAGGAGGAGCACCACCGCGCGACGCACCGTGCACACGTTGATCGGCTCGTACGTGGCGTTGAGAACGAGCACCCGACCACCCTCACGTCCGCGTCGCCGGTGCTCGTCGACCGACGCGGACCCCGCTTGATCTGGTGGCGTGACCGTGGCCATCGGCGATCTGCGCGGAGCATAGCGGCCCGCGCGGCCCATCTCGAAGACGTTCTGGCGCCGGTGCGCTCCGGGATCCCGGGCCGCTGCGGCCCGGTCTCAGGGGGCGGCCGGGTAGGACCCGAGGACCCGGACCTCCGAGCAGCGGTCGCGCAGCGCCGCGATGGCCGCGGCGACGTGGGCGTCCGCGGTGCTCCCGTCGAGGTCGACGTGGAAGACGTAGTGCCCCAGCCGGACGCGGCTCGGGCGCGACTCGATCTTGTTGAGGTTGACCTCGCGCGCCGCGAACTCGCCGAGGCAGCGCACGAGCCATCCGGGCCGGCCGTCGCCGTCCCCGCCGAAGAGCAGCGAGGTCTTCCAGGCCGCCGCGCGGCCTCGCGGATCGGGGCGCAGCACCGAATCCCCGGCCGCGGTCGGAGCGAGCCAGACGAACCGCGTCGAGTTGCCCGGGTCGTCCTCGATGCCCTCGGCGAGGACGGCGGCCCCGTGGACCTTCGCCGCGACAAGCGTCCCGATCGCCGCCCACGGCCCCTCCTCGGCGACGACGAGGCGGACCGCCTCCGCCGTGGACGGCGCCGTGAGCACCTGGGCCCCGGGGATCTCCCGGCGCAGGTAGGCCTGGCACTGCGCCGTCGCCTGCGGGTGGGAGATGACGACCTCGATGTCCTCCGGGTCCAGCGGCCGGCGCGCGAGGAGGTTGTGGCGGACCGGCAGGACCTCCTCGCCGATGACGGAGACGTCGGGCGCATCGAAGGCGAGCGCGTCGAGCGTTGCGTTCACCGCGCCCTCGAGCGCGTTCTCCACGGGGACGAGCGCGAGGTCGACGGTCGCCTCCTGCACGGCGACGACGTTCGCGTGGAGCGTGGGCTGCGGGACGAGCTCGGCGTCGGGCGGCGTCCTCGGGCTCGCGCGGACCGCGGCCTCGGCGAACGTGCCGGCGGGGCCGAGGTGGGCGATCCGCGTCACCGGTCCTCGCCGGCGTCACCACGAGAGGCACGTCGCCCCGTCGTGGCGCTGCGGCGCACGACCACCGCTGCCTCCTCGGCGGGTTCTGCGACGAGCGGTCCCCGGAGCGTGACGTCGTTCGCGAGCGCGATGTCGAGCGCCTCCTGCTCCTCGGGGGACAGCTCGAGCTCGCCACGGCCGTCGCGCACGAGCTTCGCGTACATGCGCGCCTGGTCGCGATGATGGATCGACGTGAGCACGACGCCGGACCGGGTCGCGTCGAGCAGGGCGATCGACACCGACTGGCGCCCCGACATCTCGTTGTAGGCGTCGTAGCGGATGAGGCCGTGGTAGGCGAGCGCGCCGTCGAGACGCGCCTCCGCGGTCCCCAGGCGGTCGTCGAGGCGCGCGGCGACGTCCTCGACGTAGTCGTGCAGGACCCGGAACGACTCGTCGAGCGCGGCGATGTGCGCGACGACGTCGCGGGACCCGCCCGCCCCCAGGACCACCTGCTGGGCGGCGGCGAGACGCCGCAGGCGCACGACGGCGACCGCGGCGACGATCAGGGCGGCGAGCGCGAGGCCCGAGGCGGCGAGCGCGACGATTCCGGTCGTCGAGGAGAGATCGTCCACCCCTCGAGCATAGAGGCGCGGCGGGCGGATCGGCCCGCCGGGCCTACCGCGTGAACAGAGCCGTGTACTCCTGCTTGTTGTTCTCCACGACCTGCTCGCCCGGCACGGGACGCACCTCGATCTCGATCGTCGAGGGCGTGCCGATCGGCGGCGCCTCGTCGAGCCGGATCTGCGCGGTCGCCGACTGCTGCGACGTCGTCGACGGCACGGTCGTTCGCACGCTGATGGTCACCGTCCCGGGCGCGCGGATCCGCGCGATGACGTCGACGTCCTGCTCGTCGTTCTCGCCCTGGTTGGCGAACTTCACGATGAACGAGAGGCCCGATGCCGCGGTGATGCGGTTGACGGCGCCTCCCGGCTCGAGGGTGACGCCCGCGATGGCGACCGACTCGATGCCGTGGCCGTGCGTGCCCGGTGCCGGCTCGCGGCTCGCCCCGACGCCGCCCTCGGCGCGCTGGGCGCCGAGGCGCTCGGCGATCTGATCGGGGTCGAGCCACCCGATGCTGTCGAGGAACTGGCTCGTGGCGATCGTCTGGCCGGTGATGTCGTTCTCGTCGAGCGCCTGCTTGATGAGCGGGGCGACGCGCTGGGTGTAGACGACGTCGCTTGCGAGCAGCGCGCTCATCTGCCCGGCGATCTGCTGGACGGCCTCCTCGGCGGTCTGCCGATTGTCCTGGCCGGTCGCCTTCGCGGCCTCCACCCGCTCGGCGACCTTGCGGAGCGCCTCGGCGCGGAGGTTGAGCGTGAGCTCGAGGTAGCGCTGCGCGTCCTCCATCTGCCCCGGAACGTCGAGGGTCCGGGCCCGCGAGACGTCCTGGTCGGCGACGACGCGCACCTCGTTGACGCCCTGCTGCAGCTCCGCCGCGTCCGCGCCGCTCGCCATGAGGTCGAAGAACGGCGCGCTCACCTGCTCGTTCGAGGAGGCGATGATCGCGGTCACCTCGCGGTTGTAGTCCTTCAGCGCGCGCTCGGTGCGGCTGTTGAGGCAGCCGTTGATGCCGAAGATGAGGAGGAAGAGGATGATGACGCCCGCGCCGAGGGCGATCCCCTGACGGGTGCGCAGCGTCTGCGGGTCCGGGGCCGCTGACGAGGGGCGTCGGCCGCCGGCGGGTGCGGGGCGTCGGGGCCGCGGACGGTCGGCGGGAGGCCGCGTCCTGGTGGCTCGGATGGGTTCGTCGTCGTCGAAGAACGACATGGTCGGTCGGCGCGAGACGATCGCGCCATGGGGTCAGTATGACCGTCCGGCGGGACGTCCCGTCGCGGTGCAAGTTCGCCACCAAGAGGCGCGTTCCCTGCAACGTGCGGGAGGAACGCCGCCGGGCGGCGGGAATCCGGGAGGCGGTGGAGACCGCCGCGAACACATCAGTGACGGTGACGGACGTCGGTGCCGCGGGCGCCGATCTCGTCCTCGGCCGCTACCGGATCGGGCGGCGACTGGGGGCCGGCGGCATGGGCGTCGTCCATCTCGCGCACGACGAGCATCTCGACCGCGCCGTCGCCGTCAAGCGGATCGAGGCGGCCAATCCGGCCGTCGCGAGGCGCGCCCAGCGGGAGGCGAGGGCCGCGGCGCGGCTCGCGCATCCGGGCATCGTGGCGCTCCACGAGGCGGGGCGCGACGGCGACACCGTCGTCCTCGTGAGCGAGCTCGTGCGCGGGCACACGCTCTCCGAGTTGCTCGAGGAGGGCGCGTTGAGCGACCGCGACGTCGTCGAGCTCGCGGTCGCGCTGTGCGACGCGCTCGCCCACGCCCACGGGCGCGGCGTCGTCCATCGTGACGTCAAGCCGCAGAACATCCTGGTGCCGGCGCGACCCGACGACGCCGGCGGGGTCGCCAAGCTCACCGACTTCGGGGTCGCCCACGTCCTCGGCGACGATGCGCTCACGGCGACCGGCGACATCGTGGGCACCCTCGCCTACATGGCGCCCGAGCAGGCGTCCGGGGGCGAGGTCACGGTCGCGGCCGACCTGTACGCGCTCGCCCTCGTCGTCTACGAGGCGCTCGCCGGGGTCAACCCCGTGCGACGGGGCGGAGCCGCCGAGACGGCGAAGCGGATCGGGACGCGCCTGCCCGCGCTCGGCCGGATGCGGCGCGACCTGCCGCCCGGCCTGTGCGCCGCCGTCGACCGCGCCGTCCGACCCGATCCGCGCGACCGCGGCGACCTGGCGGACCTCCGCGCCGCGCTCGCGGAGGCCCTCGAGGAGGTCGATGACGCGCCGGGCACGGTCGCGGCTCCGGCAACCGAGACGCTGCGGCACGTCGGGACCCGCGTCGAGTCAGACGAACCGCTCCGGGTGCCCGCCCGGATCGTCGCCGGGACCGGCGCGGGCCTGCTCGTCGCGGCGGTGGCCGCGTGGCTGGGGCCCGCGCTGCCGCTCCCGCTCGCCGCGGCCGGGGGCGTGGCGGCGGTCCTCGTCGCCCTGCTCCCGCGTCTGGGGTGGCTGCTCGCGTCGGGCGCGCTCGTCGTCACGTTCGCCGGTGACGACGCCGGCGGGACGGCCGTCGTCGTCGGCGCGGCGGCGCTCGCGCCCGTCCTCCTCGTTCGACGCGACCCGCAGTGGTGGCCGGCACCTGCGCTCGCCCCCGTTCTCGGCGCCGCTGCGCTCGCCGTCGCGTTCCCCGCCGTCGCCGGGCAGGCTCCGCGGCCGCTCCAGCGGCTCGCGCTCGGGCTCGTCGCCGCCTGGTGGCTCCTGCTCGCCGAGGCGTGGACCGGGGACCGGCTGCTCGACGGGGCCCCGGCCGGGACGCCGACGGGCGAGGAGATGGGCGCGGACGCCGGGGCAGCGCTCGGCGACGTGCTCGTGCCCCTCGCGACGGGCGGCGGCCTGCTCGTCGGCGTCGTGTGGGGGGTCGCGGCGCTCGTCCTCCCGTATCTCGTCCGCGGTCGGGCGGTGGCGGCCGACGTCGTCGGCGCGACGGCCTGGGCCGCCGGATTGGCGACGGCGACCCAGCTCGCCGGAGCGACGGAGACGGGCCTCGTCGTCCCCGGTGCCGTGCTCGCGGCGGTCGTCGCCGTCCTCGTCGCGGCATCGCGGGGTCCGAGGGACACGCGTATCGGGGACGGTTGACCCGTTCCGCGGCGCCGTCACTCCGTAGCATGGGACGGCCGGACCGCAGCGCCCCCGACCCATGAGCGTCCTCAGGAATCTCGAGAGCAGGATCGCCGGCCTCGTCGAGGGGTCCTTCGGCCGTGTCTTCCGCACGGCCGTGCGCCCCCAGGAGATCGCCCGGAGGCTCGTCAAGGAGATGGACGAGCACCGCACGGTGAGCGTCTCGCGCACCTACGTTCCCAACGAGTACGTCGTCTGGCTCTCCGCGGAGGACCACGAGCGCAGGGCGGTGATCTCCCAGGAGGTCGCCGACGAGCTCGCGGTGCGCGTGCTCGAGCACGCCCGCGCCGAGCGGCTGTCGCTCGTCTCGCGTCCGCAGATCACCTTCGAGACCGACGACCGCCTCCAGCTCGGCGAGTTCGGCATCCAGGCCCGGCTCGTCCGCCCGCAGGAGAGCGCTCCCGCGGCGCCGGCGGAGCGGGCGGCCGCGGAGCCGGCGGGCCGCCCGCGCCAGGCCCCGGACGTCGTCCAGGGGGAGCACGGCCGCACGATGATCTACTCGACCTCGGAGCGGGTGCAGGGCGAGCTGCGCGAGGACCGGGCCTCCCGCCTCCAGCGCGCGTTGGTCGTCACGGAGGGCCGGCGCATGGTCGTGCCCCCGGCCGGCGCGGTGATCGGTCGCAGCCGCGAGTGCGACATCGTGCTGCAGGACTCCAACGTGAGCAGGCGCCACGCCGAGATCAGGCCGAGCGGCGGCGGGTGGGTCGTCGAGGATCTCGGCTCCACCAACGGCGTGCGCGTCAACGGGCGGGCGACGACGGGGCCGACGTCCATCGACGGCGGCGACCGCATCGAGCTCGGGACCGCGATCGTGTCCTTCGAGGTGGAGTAGGGCGTGCTCGAGCCGGTCAGCGTCGCGTTGCAGTTCGGTTTCCTCGCCGTCCTCTACCTCTTCATCCTCTGGGTCTCCCGCAGCGCCCTGAAGGACCTGCGTCGGTCGTCGCAGGCACCCGCGCCCTACCTGCCCCCGCCCGCGGCGGGCGGCGACCAGGACGTCGCCATCGGCGATGCCACCGGACTCCACAGCGCCGCCGCGATGCCGCGCCACAGCCTCGAGGGGCTCGACGCCCGACTCGTCGTCGAGCGGGCACCCGGACACGTCCCCGGGATGGAGTACGAGATCGGGGAGGGCGCGATCCTCGGCCGGGGCGACCGGGCGGAGATCCGCCTCGACGACCCGTTCGCGAGCTCGCAGCACGCCCGCCTCGTGCGACAGGGCGGCGTGATCGTCGTGGAGGATCTCGGCTCGACGAACGGCACCTATCTCAACGAAGAGCTCCTCGGCGGTCCGCAGCCCCTGCACCCGGGTGATCGCGTGCGGATCGGCGACAGCGAGTTCACCTACGAGGAGGGCTGACATGCCCGCCATGCCCATCGACACGCATTCGTGCGCGAGGAGTGCCGAGAAGGGGTAGGCCCCTTCCGGTGGAACGAGCACACGTGCTGCGCGTCGTCGACAGCTTCAAGGGAACCGACACCGGCCGCCAGCGCCGGGCGAACGAGGACGCCGCCTTCGAGCGGGCGCCGCTGTTCGCCGTGGCCGACGGGATGGGCGGCGCCCAGGCGGGCGAGGTCGCCTCGCGGATCGCCGTCGATGCGCTCGAGGGGGGCCTGCCCGATGGTTCCGAGAGCGCCCAGGAGCGGCTCGCCGAGCTCGTCCGCGAGGCCAACGTGCGGATCCACGACCTCTCCCGGGCCGACGAGGAGCGCGCCGGGATGGGGACGACGATCACCGCGGCCTACCTGGGGGAGGAGGAGCTGTCGGTCGCCCACGTGGGCGACAGCAGGCTCTACGTCCTGCGCGACGGCAGCTTCGAGCGGCTCACGCGCGACCACTCGCTCGTCGACGAGCTCGTGCGGGAGGGGAAGCTGACGCCCGAGGAGGCCGACGTCCACCCGCAGCGCTCGATCATCACGCGGGCGCTCGGACCCGAACGCGACGTCGACGTCGACGGGCTCACGTGGCGCGCCCGTGCCGGTGACGTCTACCTCATCTGCTCGGACGGCCTCACTTCGATGGTCGCCGAGAGCGAGGTCGCGCGGATCGTCACCGACGGCTTGTCCTCCGCAACGCAGGACCGCCCCGGGCGGCTCGCCCCGATCGGGACCCGTCTCATCGAGGCGGCCAACGCGGCCGGGGGCCGGGACAACATCACCGTCGTGCTGTTCCGCGTGGACGAGGTCGACTTCGCCGGTGCCGCGGCCGGTGCCGAGGACGCGACCGGCGAGCAGGCGACGCAGATGGGGGCGGGCGCGCTCACCGTGGACCAGGTCCGCGAGGCGTCGGCGGTCCGGTCCGCCGACCCGGTCGCCGCCGCGCCGCCCGCCGAGCGCCGCATGCCGCGCGTGCGTGCTCCCACCCCCGAGGGCGGCGCGAAGAAGCCGCGCGGGAAGGTCGGCAAGACGGTCCGCGCTGTCGCGATCGCGCTCGCCGTGCTCTTCCCGTTCGTCGCGGGCGGCTACATCGCCTCGCAGGCCGTCTACTTCGTAGGGGTCGACGACGACGGCTTCGTCTCCGTCTTCAAGGGCGTCCCGTACGAGCTGCCGGGCGGCCTGGAGATGTACTCGGAGAACTTCGTCTCGGGGGTCCCGGCCGCGACGCTGCCCGTCCGCGTGCGCGAGACGGTCACGGAGCACAAGCTGCGCTCGCTCGAGGACGCCAACGACCTCGTCCGCGCCCTCGAGCGTGGAGAGGTCGCCGGGCAGGGCTCCCGATGAGCGCGCGCAGTCGCGAGCTCTTCGCCCTCATCCCCGCGTCGCTCCTCGTCACCGCGGGCTTCGCTGCCGTCTTCGTCCAGCGCGAGGACATCCTCACCGACGTCTCGCTCACCTACGGGGCGATCTTCCTCGGGCTCTGCTTCGCCGCGCACCTCGTCCTGCGCGTCTTCCTCAAGGAGGCGGACCCGTACCTCTTCCCGCTCGTCGCCGTCCTCGCGTGCTTCGGGCTCGTGATGATGTACCGCATCGACGAGGACCTCGCGCGCGAGCAGGCGCAGTGGTTCGTCGTCGGCCTCTCGGCCTTCACGGTGACGATCATGTTCCTGCGCGACTACCGGCGCCTGGAGAACTACCGCTACCTCATCGCGTTCGCGTCGCTGTTCCTCCTCATGCTCCCGCGGGTGCCCGGGATCGGGGAGCAGACGAACGGGGCGTACCTCGGGGTGGGGCTCGGCCCGATCTCCTTCCAGCCGGCGGAGTTCGCGAAGATCGGCATCGTCATCTTCCTCGCGAGCTACCTGCGCGACACGCGGCAGCTCCTCGTCACCGGTGGGCGGACCGTCATGGGGGTCGTCATCCCGCCGCTCAAGCACCTCGGACCGCTGCTCGTCGTGTGGGGCGCGGCGATGGTGATGCTCGTGTTCATCCGTGACCTCGGCAGCTCGGTGATGTTCTTCGGGGCGTTCCTCGCGATCATCTACGTCGCGACGAACCGCCTCAGCTTCCCGCTCATCGGCCTCGCGCTGTTCGGCGTCGGGTTCTGGTTCTTCGCGAACACGGTCAGCCACGTGCAGAACCGGATCGAGGCGTGGCAGGACCCCTTCCGCCAGGACCTCTTCGAGCAGGTCGGCGGCAGCGAGCAGCTCGCGCAGTCGCTGTTCGCCCAGGCCGACGGCGGGTTCTTCGGCGCCGGGTTCGGACAGGCGTTCACGACGCTCCAGGACGGGGACATCCAGTTCCTCCCCGCCGCGCACACCGACCTCATCTACGCCCTCATCACGAACGAGCTGGGCCTCGCGGGGGCCGCGGCCGTGATCCTCGTTTACCTGCTCGTCGTCGAGCGCGGCTTCAAGATCGCGATGCTCGCGCGCGACTCGTTCTCCAAGCTCCTCGCGGCCGGGCTCACCGCCGTCTTCGCGCTCCAGGTCTTCGTCATCGTCGGCGGCGTGACGAAGGTCATCCCGCTCACCGGCGTGACCCTCCCGTTCATCTCCTACGGCGGGTCGTCGATCGTCGCGAACTTCGTCCTGCTCGCCCTGCTGCTGTGCGTGTCGGACAAGGCGCGCCGGGAGGTTCCGGGCACGTGAACGCGCCGATCGCCCGCCTCTACATGCTCTTCGCCGTGCTCTTCCTCGTCCTCATCGGCTTCACCAGCCGCTGGACGGTCTTCGAGGCTGACGGGTTGAACGCCAACGAGCTCAACCGCCGCGGCGTCTTCGAGGAGCAGCAGATCCGGCGCGGCCGCATCCGGGCCGCGGACGGGACGGTGCTCGCGCGCAGCGAGGCCGGGCAGGACGACACGTTCACGCGGCGCTACCCGAACGGCGAGCTGTTCTCGCACGTCATCGGCTACTCCTACACGCAGCTCGGCCGCGCCGGCCTCGAGCAGTCACGCAACGAGGAGCTGTCCGGCAAGCGAGGTGAGCTCGGTTCCGTCGTCGACCGCATCATCGGGCGCACGCCGGTGGGGGACAACCTGCAGACGACGCTCGACCCGGCCGCCCAGCGGGTCGCGCTCAGCGCGCTCGGCGGTCGCAAGGGCGCGGTCGTCGCGATCGAGCCGGAGACCGGGTCGATCAAGGTCATGGCCTCGGTGCCGGGGTTCGATCCCGCGGACCTCCGCTCGACGGAGACGTTCCGCTCGCTCGCGAACGCCGAGGACTCGCCGCTGCTCAACCGCGCCACGCAGGGCACCTATCCGCCGGGCTCGACGATGAAGGTCGTCACCGCCGCGGCCGCTCTCGACTCGGGCGAGTACACGCCCACCTCGACGGTGGACGGGAACTCGGGCATCGACATCAGCGGCGTCCCGCTCGCGAACTCGGGAGGACGGGACTTCGGTCCGGTCACGCTCACCACCGCGCTGACGAACTCGGTCAACACGGTGTGGGCCCAGGTCGCCGAGGACCTCGGCAAGGACACGATGGCGGAGTACATGGACCGCTTCGGGTTCCACGAGGACCCGCCGCTCGACTACCCACCGGAGCAGATGAACCCGTCGGGGAGCTACGTGGACGAGGGCCGGCGCCTCGTCACCGCGCGGTCGCGCTTCGTCGACGTGGGCCGGATGGCGATCGGGCAGGACCGCCTGCAGGTCACCCCGCTCCAGATGGCGATGGTCGCCGCCGCGGTCGCGAACGAGGGCAGCCTCATGAAGCCGCGGTTCGTCGAGCGCATCGTCGACGCCGACGGGCGGACCGCGGAGCGCATCGAGCCGGAGGAGCAGGCACGGGTGATGAGCCGGGAGTCCGCCCGCGAGCTCATCGAGATGATGGCCCAGGTCGTCCGGGAGGGGACCGGGACCGCGGCGGCGCTCCAGGGCATCGACGTCGCGGGGAAGACCGGGACCGCCGAGATCATCCCCGACCAGGACGTCAACCAGCCGTGGTTCATCGGGTTCGCCCCCGCCCGCAATCCGAAGATCGCCGTTGCCGTGACGGTGGAACGGAGTATCGGAGGGCAGGGCGGCACCGTCGCCGCCCCTATCGCCAAGCAGGTCATGGAGTCGCTGACTGATGGATGAACGTCTGAGTACCGACACGATCGTGGACGGGCGCTACCGCGTGGTCGAGCGCATCGGCTCCGGCGGGATGGCCGACGTCTACCGCGCCGAGGACCTCCAGCTCGGGCGCGACGTCGCGCTGAAGGTCCTCTATCGGCGCTTCGCCGAGGACCCCGAGTTCGTCGAGCGCTTCCGCCGCGAGGCGTCCAGCGCGGCGGGCCTGCAGCACCCGCACGTCGTGTCGGTCTACGACCGCGGCGAGTGGGGCGGCACCTACTACATCGCGATGGAGTACCTCGGGGGACGCTCGCTCAAGCGCGTCGTCCAGGAGGAGGGACCGCTCCCGCCGGCGCTCGCCGTCGATCTCGTCACGCAGATCCTCAAGGCCGCGAAGTTCGCCCACCGGCGCGGCGTCGTCCACCGCGACCTCAAGCCGCACAACGTCATCGTCGACGACGAGGGCCGCGTGAAGGTGACGGACTTCGGCATCGCGCTCGCCGGCGCGTCGGAGATGACGCAGACCGGATCGATCATGGGGACCGCCCAGTACCTCTCGCCCGAGCAGGCCCAGGGGCGGGTCGTCACCGGCCAGTCCGACCTGTACTCGATCGGCGTGGTCCTCTTCGAGCTCCTCACGGGGCGCATCCCGTTCGACGGCGACAGCGCCGTGACGATCGCCCTCAAGCAGGTCGGCGAGCGTCCGCCGGCTCCGAGCCACATCGTCGGAGGCATCCCGGCCGAGCTCGACCAGATCGTCCTGCGGGCGCTCGCCAAGGACCCGATCGAGCGCTTCGCCGACGCCGACGCCTTCATCGCCGCGCTCGACGTCGTCGCGCGCGACCTCCCGGCGGTCGGCGAGGACACCGCGATCACCGGTTACCAGGCGGCCGCGGTCGGAGGGGCGATGGGGGCGGGCCTCGCCGCTGCCGCGGCCGCCGACCCGCAGGACACCCAGGTCTCGGGGGCGATCCCGGCGGTCTCCACCTACGACGGGTACGCCTATCCGGCCGGTCCCCCGGCACAGCCCGAGGACGACGGCGGGAAGCGCTGGTGGATCGCGCTGCTCGTCGGACTGCTCGTCGCGGCCGCCATCGTCGGCGGGCTCCTCCTCTTCGGCTCCGACAAGGTGACGGTCGCCAACGTCGTCGGCGCCGACGAGGCGAGCGCCGTGCAGCGCCTGCGCACCGACGGGCTCTCGACGCAGATCGTGCGCCGAGCCGATCCGCGGCAGCCCGAGGGCACCGTGATCGGGCAGAACCCGCAGGGCGGCGAGAGCCTCGACGAGGGGGAGGTCGTCACCCTCACGGTGAGCGACGGACCGGGGACGGCGGTGGTGCCGGACCTCGTGGGACAGGGTCGCAACGCCGCGACCCGCGCGCTGCGCGAGGCGGGCTTCCTCGTGCGCGAGCGACGGCAGCCCTCGACGGAGATCGGGGAGAACCGCGTCATCGAGACCTCGCCCGAGGCGGGCACGACCCTCGACAAGGGGCAGACGGTGACGCTCGTCGTGTCGACGGGCGCGCAGCGCACGCAGGTCCCCAACGTCGTGGGGCGCCAGCGCAGCGAGGCGGAGGCCGCGCTGGGCCGGGCGCGTCTCGAGGTGACCGTCCGCGAGACCGAGAGCGACCAGCCGGAGGGCACGGTCCTCGCCCAGACACCCGCCGAGGGCACCCGCGTCGCCACCGGGACGGCCGTGACGATCACCGTCGCGATCCCCGAGGAGGAGGTCGACGTGCCGGACGTCGTCGGTGACGCCTCGGCGGAGGCGATCGCCCAGCTCTCCGCGGCCGGACTCGTCCCCAACGTGCAGCGCCGTGAGGTGCAGACGCCCGACCAGGACGACATCGTCCTCGAGCAGTCGCCGCGCAGCGGGAAGCGGGAGCCCGGCGAGACCGTGCGGATCGTGATCGGCCGCTTCTCGCCCGACCTCGATCCCGACCCGGTCGCCCCGACGCCGACGACCCCGGGCAACACCCCCACCACCCCCTCGACGACGACCCCGTCGTCGTGAGGGTCGTCGTCCTGCACGGCGGGCGCTCGAGCGAGCACGAGGTGTCGCTGCGATCCGGCGCCGCGGTCGCCGACGGCCTGCGGGCGGCCGGGCACGACGTGGTCCCGGTCGTCCTCGAACGCGACGGGAGCTGGATGGGGCCCGACGGCACCGCGGTCGCGCTCACCCCGGGGGCGGGGCTCCTCGACGCGGACGTCGTCTTCCCGGTCCTCCACGGGCCGTTCGGCGAGGACGGCACCGTTCAGGGCGTTCTCGAGATCCTCGGTGTCGCCTACGTGGGGTCCGGCGTCCTCGCGAGCGCGGCGTGCATGGACAAGGTCGTCTTCAAGGACCTCATGGCGCAGGCGGGGCTCGCGCAGGTCGCCTACGCGCTCGTCCTCGCGTCGGAGACCGCCGAGGCCGCGGCGAGGCGCGACGACCTCGCTGCCCTCGGACTGCCGTGTTGGGTGAAGCCCGCCCGACTCGGCTCGAGCGTGGGGATCGTCAAGGTGCGCGAGGCCGGCGATCTCGGCCCGGCGCTCGAGACGGCCTTCGCCCACGACGCGCGCGTCATCGTGGAGGCGAGTGCCGCCGGGCTCGAGGTCGAGTGCTCCGTGCTCGGGCCGACGGAGGCGCCCTCGGTGAGCGTCGCCGGCGAGATCGTCATCGAGAGCGAGTGGTACGACTACGAGGCGAAGTACACGCCCGGGGGCATGGAGCTCGTCGTCCCCGCGCGGGTCAGCGACACGGCGGCAGCACGGGTCAAGGAGCTCGCCGCGCTCGCGTTCACCCGGGCCGGGTGCAGCGGACTGGCCCGTGCTGACTTCTTCGTCGACGGCGAGACCGTCCTGCTCAACGAGCTCAACACGATGCCGGGCTTCACCGAGACGAGCGTCTACGGGAAGCTCTGGGCGGCGAGCGGCGTGCCCTACCCGGAGCTCGTGACGCAGCTCTGCGAGATCGGGATCGCGCGCCACGCCGCGGATCGCGCGCAGGTGTTCTGAGCTCCCCGCCGGTGCGCGAGCGCCGACGCGCCTCCGGACCGCGGGAGGTCGGGTGGGGCCTGACTTCTCGCCGACGTGGCCGGCGCGTTCGCGCTAGGTCACGCCCGCTTCGCTGAGCCAGTCCCACGCCTGCGACTGGTCGACGACGGCGACCTCGAGCTTCTCCGCCTTCGCCGTCTTCGACGCGCCCACGTCGGCGCCGGTGATGAGGTAGGTCGTCGCCGCCGAGACGGACGTCGCGCTCGTGGCGCCGGCCTGCTCGATCAGGCGGACGAAGGCGGGGCGGGCGACCTTCTCGCCGGTCTCGGGATGCGCGATCGCGCCCGTGACGACGACGGTCGCGCCCTTGAGCGGGGTCTCGCCCGCCTCGGCGACGTCGACGGGCCGGTCCTCGTCGCGGACGTCGAGATCGACGCCGCGTTCGCGCAGCAGGCGGACGAGCTCCTGCGTCTCGTCGCGGCGGAAGTACTCGGCGATCGACGCGGCGACGACGGGGCCGATGTCCTTGACGGCCGCGAGATCCCCCTCGCTCGCGGCGGCGACCTCCTCCACGGACCCGAAGCCCGCGAGGCACAGCCGCTTCGCGGTGCCCTCACGGGCATGACGGATCCCGAAGCCGATGAGGGCTCGCCGCAGCCCCATGCCCTTCGACTGCTCGATCGAGTCGACGAACCGCTTGGAGCTCACCTCGCCCATCCGCTCGTAGGCGAGGAGGTCGTCGACGGTGAGCGTGTAGAAGTCGGCGGGCGAGCGCAGGCGCCCGTCCTCGTACAGCCGCGTGATCCACGTCGCGCCGACGGCCTCCATGTCGGCGGCGGCGCGCCCGGCCCACCACTGCAGGCGCCGGAGCGTCTGCGCCGGGCAGTCGAGGTTGCCGCAGAACAGCTCGCGCGAGTTGCCCTGCTCGGCGAGCTCCGTTCCGCACGACGGGCAGTCCGTCGGGATCTCCGCGTCGCGGACGTCGGCGGGCTGCGGTCCCGGGGCCGGTCCGCTCACGAACGGGATGACGTCCCCGGCCCGGCGGACCATGACGCGCATCCCGACCTTCACGCCACGGGCCCGGACCACCTCCTGGTTGGCGAGGGTCGCGCTCGACACCGTCGTGCCGCCGACGAACACGGGCTCCAGGACCGCACGCGGGACGACCTTGCCGCCGGGTCCGACCTCCCAGGCGATGTCGCGCAGCAGGGTCTCGCGCTCCTCGGCGGCGAGCTTGACGGCGATGGCCCCGCGCGGCGTGTTCGCACGGAAGCCGGCGGCGGCGAAGGCGCGCGCCGCGTGGAGCTGCACGACGGCGCCGTCGATGTCGTCGTCGCGCTCGTCCCGGGACGCCTCGATGCCCGCGATGACGTCGAGCACGGCGTCGGCGCCCTCGACGACGTGGACCTCGGGGACGCGGAGGCCGAAGCCGCCCAGGTTCTCGACCTCGACGCCGTTGTCGGCGTCGAAGGCGAAGAACGAGAGCACGCGCCCCGCGGCGGCGGCGGACGCCGGGTCCTTCTGGAGCAGCGTCCCCGCGCAGGCGTTGCGCGGGTTGGCGAGCGGTTTGTCCGGGTGCGCCTCGTTGTAGGCGGCGAAGACCGAGCGGAGCATCACGGCCTCCCCGCGGACCTCCGTGCGCCCGGCGGGCGCGCCGTCGAGACGGTCGGGGACGTCGGGCACGACGTGGCGGACGGACGCCGTGACCTCCTCGCCGGTCTCCCCGTCACCGCGCGTGGCGACGTAGGCGAGCTCCCCGTCCTCGTAGACGACCGACAGCGACACGCCGTCGAGCTTGGGGGTCACCCGCAGCGCCTGGCCGGGGAAGCGCTCCGCGAACTCGCGCACGCCCGCAGCGCGATCACCGGGGCTGACCTTCGCGAGCGACAGCATCGGGCGGGCGTGCCGGATCGCGCGGCGCGAGCCGGACGGCGGTGCCCCGACCGCGAGGAGCGGGTTCTCCTCGGGGGCGAGGTCGGGATGCGCCGCGAGCAGCTCGCGCAGCTCGTCCTCGCGTGCGTCGAACGTCGCGTCGTCGACGGACGGCTCACCGCGGTAGTACTCCTCGCGCCAGCGGTGCAGGTTGGCGGCGAGCGTCTCGATGCGCGCGGAGATGTCCTCGTCGGCCATGGGGCGCCGGACGGTATCTCGCGGGCGCGACGCGGTGCCGGCCGGGGCGCGGGCGCGGCGCGCCGGCGGCGATCGCGCCTCAGCGGAAGAGGACGACCTCGCTGATCTCCACGGACTCCTCGCCCTCGGGGAGGCCGGTGATCCAGATGAGGTAATAGCGGAAGTCCTGGCCGGCGGTGTCGAGGTCGATCCGCACGCGGCCGCTGTCGGCGTCGATGGGCGCGAGCTCGACCCAGCCCTCGGACGGCAGCTTCGTCGGGACCTGCGTACGGGCCGCGTAGACCTTCCCCGTCCAGCCCGGGCGCGGCGTGGAGATCGACATCGCCCGCGCCGGGACGCCCGGGTCGGCGTCGACGTAGATCCCGACGCCCGGGCTCTCCGGCTTCGGCGGCGGGGAGGTCTTCGTGATGACGCCGTTCTGGTAGCTCTCCGTGTCCCAGACGGAGTTGGGATCCTTGTCGAGGACGAACCGCGCCGAGGAGCTGTGCTCCTGCCCGTCGCCCTGCGGGTCGTAGTCCTTCGCGCGGTCCTGCCCGAGGCTGATCGCCTCGAGGCCGGGCGGAGCGGTCACGCCCGGCGGGGCGGCCGTCCCGGTTCCGCGCTCGGCGCGGTCGCCCGCCGCGAGCAGGGCGACCACGCCGGCCGCCGCCACGAGGAGGAGGATCGTCGCGAGGCGCCACGGATGCAGGACGCGGGAGGGGAGCCGGCGCCGGGCGCTCTCGGGCAGCGTGCGCAGGACCGCGGTCGCCTGCCCGGTCGCCTGCCCGGACCGCGCCGTCTCGATCCCGAGGGCGTCCTCGAGATCCGCGATGAACGTCGCGTCGTCGGGGTAGCGCGCCGACAGCTCCTTCGCCGTCACGCGGTCGAGGACGGCGGCGAGCGCGCTCGACACCTCAGGACGGCGGACCTGGACGTCGGGAAGGTCCTCGCGGACGTGCTTCATCGCGACCGCGACCTGGTTCTCGCCGCTGAACGGGACCTCCCCGGTGAGCATCTCGTAGAGGACGATGCCGAGCGAGTACAGGTCCGACTGGCCCGTCACCGTATGCCCGAGCGCCTGTTCGGGGCTCACGTAGTCGGTCGTCCCGAGGACGCGCCCGTCCTGGGTGAGCCCCTCCTGGTCGAGGGTCCGGGCGATCCCGAAGTCGGTGACCTTCGCCGAGCCCTCCTCGTCGATGAGGACGTTCTGCGGCTTGACGTCGCGGTGCACGATGCCGCGCTCGTGGGCGGCGCCGAGCGCGCGGGCGATCTCGATCGCGTACGCGACCGCCTCGCCGATCGGCAGGCGCCCGAGACGGCGGATGCGCTGCTTGAGCGTCTCGCCCTCGACGTACTCGAAGACGATGAAGGGGGTGGTGCGGAACTCGTCCTCGCGCTGCTCGCCGGCGTCGATGACGGTGACGATGTGCGGATGGTTGAGCTGCGCGACCGCGCGCGCCTCGCGGCGGAAGCGCTCGAGCTGGTCGGCGTCCGCGGCGCTGTCGCGGTGCATGACCTTGATCGCGACCTGGCGCTCGAGGACGGTGTCGAAGGCCCGATAGACCGTCGACATGCCGCCCGCACCAACGTGGGCGTCGAGGCGGTAGCGGTCGTCGAGGAGCGTGCCGATCGTGACCGACATCCGTCAGAGGACCCCCGCGGGCCCGGCGTCGACGGTGCGGGTGCTCAGCCGTCGGTGCGAGGTCGCCGCCACGCGCCAAGAGTACCTGCGTCGTGGTCCTCGGCGCGGGCGTGGCGTCCCAGGTCACGTTCGCGGGACTCGGTCCGGTGAACGTGACCAGGGACGGGGCGCCGAGGCACCGGGATCAGCCGCGCAGGAGGCTGAGGACCTGCTGCGGGGACTGGTTGGCCTGGGCGAGCATCGCCATGCCGGCCTGGCTGATGATCTGGTTCTTCGTGAGGTTGACCATCTCCTCGGCCATGTCGACGTCGCGGATCCGCGACTCGGCGGCGACGAGGTTCTCCTGGTAGGCGCCGAGGTTGCGCATCGTGTGCTCGAGGCGGTTCTGCGCCGCGCCGAACGTCGCGCGCTGCGTCGTCACCGCGTCGATGGCGGCGTCGATCTCGGAGATGTCGGCTGCGCCGGACGCTGAGAGCGAGTAGTAGGCGGTGCCGACCGCCGAGCCGAGGCTCACGGTCGTGACGGAGATGACCTCGCCGTCGTTGGCGCCCACCTGGAACGTGATGGAGCTCGCCGCGTTGAGGAGGCTGAGCCCGTTGAACTCCGCGGCGCCGCCGATGCGCTCGATCTCCGACGCGAGCTGGTTGACCTCGGTCTGGATCGCGTCGCGAGAGGCCTGCGCGAGCGAGCCGTTCTTGTACTGGACGGCGAGCTCGCGGACGCGCTGGAGCATCGAGTGGACCTCGTCGAGGTTCGACTCGGCCGTCTGCACGAGCGAGACGGCGTCCTGCGCGTTGCGCTGCGCCTGCGCGAGACCGCGGATCTGCCCGCGCATCTTCTCGCTGATGCCGAGGCCGGCCGCGTCGTCGGCGGCCCGGTTGATCCTGAAGCCGGAGCTGAGGCGCTCCATCGACTTCGAGAGCTTGTTGCTGGTGTCGGCGAGCTGACGATGAGCGTTCATCGCGTCGACGTTGTTCTGAATGCGGAGGGACATCCGGTCCTTGTCCTTTCGGTTCGTCCGTGAGGTGAAGCGCGGTGAGGGCCGCGCGTCGTGCGGTGGGGCAGAGAGCTACTGCATGGTGTCGCGGTCGGTCGTGGCCGGTTCGCCGGCCAGTTCGTCGGGGAGCTGAGCGATGTCCGATGCCGCCGCCGCCGCGTTCTCCGCCTTCACCGCGGAGTAGATCTCCTCGCGGTAGACGGGGATCGACTTGGGTGCGGAGATGCCGATGCGGACGCCTGAGCCGCTCACCTCGATGACCTCGATCACGACGTCGTCACCGATCATGACCTTCTCTCCGGGGCGACGGGTGATGATGAGCACGGGTGGTTCCTCCTTGGAACGGGTGAGCGCGCGAGGTTATCGACCGATCGGCGGGCCGCGGACCGTCAGGCGGCCCGCGGCTCCTTACCGGGGGTCGAGGACGGGGCATCGGCCTTCTCGTCCCCGGGCGGGAAGAGCGGGGCGCGCACGGGCGCGTCCGGTGCCTGGTTGATCACCTGGTGCCCGCGGCCCTCGGCGATGAGGATCGGGGCGGCGAGGTTCGCGCAGAAGTCCTCGAGGGCCTCGGCCGCGCGGACCGTCACGTAGACCGAGGTCGCCTCGGCGTCGGTGATGCCGATGCGGTCGGCCTCCTCGTCGGCGAGCTCGACCTCGTAGGTCGGGAAGAACTGCCACGGGTTCGTGAGCGGGACCGCGAGCGACGGGTCGTCGATCGAATGGAGCCAGACGAAGGCGCTCTCCTCGCTGCGGGCGAGCAGGGCGTACTTCGTCCCGGCGAGGCCGATGAGGCCGGACGGGAAGTCGAGCACGGACTCCGGGGGGATCTCGATCCGCCCGAACCGCGAGCTCTGCAGCACGACGGTCATGTGTCCTCCGGGATGGGGGATGGCGAGTGCCTCGCGGGACGAGGACCCTGGGTTGACGACGCTCATCGCAAGAAGTCCATGAGAGAGCGCTGGATGATGGACGCACCGGACCGCATCGCGGCCTCGTACGCGGACTGCCGTGAGGAGAGCTCGAGCACGGCCTGGGCCATGTCCGCTCCCTCGATCCGGGAGAGGCGGGCTTCGCCCGCGAACTCCAGGTCCCCGAGTCGGCGGTCCGCCGCCTCGAGACGATTGGTGACGGCGCCCACC
>JBFIDS010000009.1:0-18247 GCA_041603715.1 Paraconexibacter sp.
CGGCGGTGCCGGGAGTGGCGCCGCGGGTGGCGGTGGTGGTGGTGGTGGCGGGTACTCACTCGCCACCACGGTCGCGGTGACGCCCGGGGTCACCTACACGGTGACAGTCGGGACCGGCGGCGCTGCTACCACGGCCGGTGGCGAGTCGTGGTTCGGCTCGACCGGGACGGTGCGCGCCCTCGGTGGCGGCGCCGGCGGGGACGCCACCGGGATCTCTCCGGGCTCGGCTGGCGCCGGCGCCGGCCTCGGTACCGGCGCTATCCGCTTCGCCGGTGGCGGCGGCGCGCCCGGGTCGACCCTCTCGGGCGGTGGAGGAGGCGGTGGCGCGGGCGAAGCGGCCAACGGCGGCACGGCCCCTGCTGGTGGCGCCGCCGGCACGGGGGGAGCTCCGAGCGGGGGCGATGGCGGCGCGGGCGTGGCGCTCGGTGCGGGCGGCGCCGGCAATCCGCTTGGCGGAGCCGGTGGTGGTGGCGGCCTGCTCGCAGGTGCGGGTGGCGCGGGTGCCGCGGGGCGCGTGGCGATCACCTACCGGCGCCGATTCACGCGCGCGGCCACCGATCCGCGCCGGGTCACGGCGACCACGCGGCGCACACTGACACGTACCGGGCCGACCGACGCGCGGCGCATCGCTGACGCCCCCGGGCGCCGGACCATCGTGCGGACCGGCACCGACGCCCGCCGCGCGGTGGCGCGGTTCGTCGCGAGCCGGTCACGCCTCGACTTCAATGGCTACCAGGAGGACGGCGGGATCTTGCTGGCGCTCTCGGCTGCATGGGAGTCGCTCACCGAGGAGGTGGCCCGGAGAATCGCGCAGATCATCCAGCGCGGATCGCAGGAGACGAGGTCGGGCAATGCCTGAGTCCACGCGAGCGATCGAGCGCACCGAGCGCGACGAGATGTGGGTCCGCCGCGCCGACGGCAGCCTCCGCGAGCACCGGATCGAGGAGCACGGGCCGCGAGGTGGCCGCGTGGTGGAGCGTCGCTTCTACGCGCGCGACGGCCGCGAGGTGGGCGCGTGGTGGCAGACGGCGACGTGGGCCGAGGTGCTCCAGGTGCTCGCGGGCGGCGGCAACCCGTTCCAGCGAGCGGTGAGGGGATGACGTGGCGATCGTAGCAGCAGGGCGCGCCGAGTGCGCGAGGCTCCAGGGGTACGGACTCGGCGGCGAGGCGTTCGGCGAGCTGGCGATCGGGCGCTCGTCGACCGCCGTGGCCGACGGGCAGACCGCGCTCGTCGACGAGATCACCACGGGCGGCGGCGCACGGAAGACCGGGGGCGACGTCACGGTGTCGCTCGAGACCGGCGACGTCACCGGGGACACGGTGCGATTTCTCGCGACGTTCTCGTTCACTGCCGCCTTCGGGGTCCTCGAGTTCGGCGTCTTCAACACGACCACCATGCTGCTCCGGCAGGTGTTCGCGAGCGTGTTCAACGTCGTCGTCCAAGACGTGTTGACGATGCAGGTCGACGTGCAGTCGAGTGACCACGCGGCGGGCAGCGATAGCGTGCTTACCGATGCCGGGCTCGCTGAGGGCAACCGGCACCTCGGCGCCGGCCTCACTCCCGCCTCGGGGCGCATGCGATACCTCGCGGTCGGGAGCGGATCGACGGCGCTCGCGAAGACGCAGACCGCGCTCGTCACCGAGATCACCACGGGAGGCCTCGCGCGGAAGGAGGCCACGGTCACCCTCGACACCGAGACGACGACCGACGACACCGTGAAGCTCGAGGCCACGTGGTCGGTCACGGGCACGCAGGCGGTGCGTGAGGCGGGCGTGTTCTCGCTCGCGAGCGGCGGCACGATGTGGCTCCGGCAGCTCTTCGCGTCGGTGCTCAACCTCGTCGCCACCGACACGCTCGTCTACTCGGCGCGCATCCCGCAGGTGACACAGTGACCCAGCCGCTCCGCACCGACACCGACTACCGGCTCCGGTGGCATGTCCTCGTCGACGGCGTGCACCGACTCGGGGAGGACCTCGGCCCCTACCCTGGCACCATCGAGATCGTCCGCGACGGTGACGGCTACTACTGGGACGGCTCGGCGTTCGTCGCCGGCGTGCAGACGCTCGACGGGACGCCAGCCGGGGGCACCGAGGACCCGCACGTCTATTACGATTGGGCGGTGCCGGCGTCTCCCGAGCCCGTCGATGGCGACACCTACACGATGACGTTCGGCACGGCGGGCGATGCGGGCCTGACCGGCTCGACGCAGTTCGAGGTGGTGGTGATCGAGGAGATCGTGCAGCCGATCGTCGTGCAGCAGGCGCGCGGTCAGGCGCTCGATCCCCTCGGGCGCGGGCAGCTCGGCTCGCTCTACGGGCGCGGGCAGGTGCTCGACGAGGAGGGCCGTGCCGGCGACGCGACCACCGGCCGCGGTAGCGTGACAGACGACACCGGCCGCGGGGGGAGCTACTGATGGCCTGCCGGACTCCATCTCTGCCGATCGACCTCGGCCTCGTGACCGTGCGTCAGGGGCTCTCGAGGACGATCGTCCTCTACCTGCGGGACTCCGCGGGCGATCCGCTCGACCTCTCGGCAGTCGGCTTCGGCGCTGCGACTCTCGACGAGGACAGCGCCGCCGACCCGATCGAGGCGTACAGCGATGTCGACACCGGCACGCAGGGGATCTCCTGGGACGAGGCCGCCACCGACCCCGAGGACTCGCTGCCGACCACGGCGGTCACGATCCAGATTCAGCGCTCGTCGACCATCGACAAGCTGATCGGGCAGCGGGTGGGTTTCAACGTGGCGGCGATCGCTGCCGGTGACACCGACGACCCGATCGACGCCGCATTCGGGGAGCTCGAGGTCTTGGCGAATAACGCACCGCTCGACGCGGTGGATGACGGATTGGGGGACGCCGTGCTCGAGGGTGAGGTAACGATCACGGGCACCAACACGACCGCGGCGGTGACGTTCGCCGAGGCCGTGTCGGCTGCCACCTACGTGCCGACGTTTGGCGTCGGCGATGCCGACATCGACGTCGGGACGCCGCGCTACAGCAACCGCACCACGGCGGGCTTCGACGTCGTGATCCCGACCGCGCCGGGGACGGGCCGCTCGGTGACGATCGGGTGGAATTTGAGGGAGCCAGACTGATGCACGCTCGAATCATTGTCGACGCCATGCTCGCGGTGCTGATCGCTGCGGTGCTCATGGTCGCCATCGCGGTCGCTCCGGCCTGGGGCGCCGAGATCACCAACGAGATCGTGTTCTCGGAGTCGACCTGCGCGGTCGTGACGCCGCTCGGTGCCGACGAGGTGCGGGTCTGCAACGATGGCACGCGCCTCCGGGTGCAGGAGGGCAGCGCCGGGTCGCTCCGCGCCCTGCTCGAGGCCGAGACCGCCGAGGCCCTCGCGGCCGATCCGGTAGACTGCGCGGCGACGCAGTTCGCCACGACGATCGCGGCAAACGGTGACCTGACGTGCGCGGCGCTCACCGATGCCGACATCCCCGACACGATCACCGTCGACCAGGCCACGCTCGCGCTCACCGGCGACTCGGCTACGGCGTTCTTCTCGGCGGGCGCGATCGAGGCCGCCCGCGGCGGCACGGGCCTCGACACGTCGGCCTCCACGGGCGTCCCCCGGGTCACGGCGGGCACGTGGTCGGCCGACGCGGGCGTCTCTCACCTCGCAGCGTCGACCAGTGCGGCGCTCCGGGGGGTGCTCAGCGACGAGAGCGGCACGGGCGCGGCGATCTTCGGCGGCTCTCCGACTGACGACGGCGTGCTCGTCGGCGACGGTACGACCTGGGCGACGGCGGCGCTGACGACCTGCACCGGCGCGAACAAGGCCGTCACCTACAACGCGAGCACCAACGCCTGGGGCTGCAACACGATCTCGACGGCGACCCCGGCCGGGAGCGCGGGTGATCTCCAGATGAACGACGGCGCCTCTGGGCTCGCGGCATCGGGGCTCAACTACGCGACCAACGTGCTGGAGCTGCGAAACGGCACGACCGCGCAGACCTCCCGCCTCTACGAGACGCGCACCGACGCGAGCAACTACTCGCGCCTCTCGACCGGCTACAGCAGCGGCAACAGCCGATTCGAGATCACCGCCGAGGCTGCCGGGACCGGCACCGCGCGGAACCTCGCGCTCGTCGCGGGCTCGGGCTCGGTGAGCGTGAACACCGGCGGCACGGTCACGGCCGGGAACGCGAACGAGAGTCTCCAGTTTGCGGGCTCACAATGGAATTTCACCACGGGGGGCACGCAAAAGCTGACGCTGACGTCCTCCGAGCTCCGCGCGAACAACACGGGCTTTTTTAAGATCCTCATCACTCAGGGGGTGAGTGCGACCACGCCGGTATTCATTCCGTCCCGAATCGACAGCAATACCGGGTACGGCAGCGATGGCACCAACGCGCTCGTGCTGATTGCGGGCGGCACGACCGCGGTAAAAGCGGACGCCGACGCGACAGCAGGGAACACCCGGCTCCTCGTCTACGACGTGACCGCGGGCTCCCTGCGGCGCGTCTCGATCGCGGGGAACGACACCTGCGGCAGCGGCTTCCGGTGCCTGCGGATTCCGAACTAGGGGGGGATGGGGCGATGCGACTACGATTTCTTGCGGGCGTGATGCTGGCGCTCACCACGGCCGGGACGCTGGCGCTCGCGCAGCAGCCGCTCGGCGACGGCGCCGAGGAGGTGAAGACAACCGGCCCCTACGCGGCGCGAGAGCTGCGGGTGTCGACGCCGAGCGCCATCGACTGCGCGGCGATCAATGCGGGCGACCTGACGTCGCTCGACACCGTCGTGTTCATCACGGTGCGCGACTCGACCGGGCGAGCGGCCGGCGAGATGGGCGGGTCGATCCGCGACCGGGGCACCAACGCGATGAAGGCCGCCGGGCGCGATCTCGTCGTGGCTACGTGCGCCCGCGCGCAGGCTGCGGTCGACCAGAGGTGGAACCAATGAGGGCGCTCGGGGCCCTCCTGGCGCTCGCGGCCCTCGTCGGCGGCTGCACGGTGCAGCTCCACGCGCCGTCGCAGGCCACGCTCGACGACCACACCCGCCGACTCGGTGCAGTCGAGGCGCGCGCGGCTGGGCTCGACGAGGGCGTCACGCAGGCGGTGCGGGCGCTCGACGCTCGGCTGCGGGCGCTTGAGAAGGGGGCTCCGGGCGGGTGATCCGCGCCCGCCACGTCGCCGACGGCCTCGGGGCGCTCGCGCTCGTGATCGCGGCGTGCGGCTCCGGACCTGGGGACGTCGTGGTGGGTGCGTCGTGCCCGGCCTACCCGGTGGTCGAGCCTCTACCCCGGGAGCGGGCGTGGGTGCGGGACGTGGTGGCGTGTGTCGGCGTCGAGGAGCTGCCGTGGCGGCTCGCGCTCGCGCCCTCGGAGTGGTGCCACGATCGCGGGTGGTGCGTGGCGGGCGTGCGGGTCGACGGGTCGCTGCGCCCGGCGCTCCACTACCCCGAGCCGTGCCACGTGATCGTGCTGCCCGACCGGGTGCGCGACGACCCCGGCGAGGCGCGGTGGCGCCTGGAGCACGAGGCGGTGCACCACGCTGGCGTCGACGACCACGCCTCCCCGGCCTACGGGTGCGCGGTCGAGCCGTGGCCGGCGTAGGTCAGGGGTCGACCGAGAAGCGCGGCTCGAGGCGGTAGCGGCCGGTCACCTCGACCCCGAACGTGCCGTGGCCGCCGGGCTGGATCACGCGCGGCGTGGTGCGCCAGCAGCGATCCGAGTACGTGTCGCAGACCCGCACGTGGTAGATCGGCTCCTCGTGGCCGTTGATGACCGAGCCGGTCAGGACTCCCCGGTAGCTGTCAGACCTCTGCTCGGCGCCACCGATCGCGACCGCGCCCGAGGCGCGTAGCTGCGCGGGGAGGTTCGCGCGGATGCGTGCCTCTCGCCGCGCCTCGCGCTCGGCTGCGCGTGCCTCCCGGCGCTCGGCCAGCAGGTCGCCGGGCTCCGCGGCTCCTGGCGCCTCGGGCTGCACCACGGGCTGGGTGGCGTAGCTGACGTGGCCGCCGATCTCACCGGCGGGCGTCGAGCCTGCGGGTGGGTTGTCGCCGTAGTATGTGCCGCCGTCGGGCGTGGTCCACTTCCCGATCTCGCCTGCGCTCGCGACGCTGGCGAGCAGTACGACCCCGAGGACGATCGCGACGCGCGCGCTCATCCGTTGCTCCACCACGCGCCGACCTTGGCGACCGCGACCGCGACGAGCGCGAGGGCGACCATGGTGCCGGAGATCGCGAGGGCGACGTCCTTGCCCATGCCCTCCTCGGCTCCCATGGCCGAGAAGGTCATCAGGATCGAGAGCACCAGGACGGCGACGGCGCCGAGCTGGATGGCCTTCCACTTCTTCCCGGTCTGCTCGATCGTCTGCGGACTGCGGTGCGTGGTCGAGTGCGTCATCGTGTGCATCCCCCCGGGGGCGGGGATGCACCCGACGGCGCGCCGAGGTCAAGGGAAAAGTGCGACGACCACGGCGAGCGCGATGCGCCCGGGGCGACGCTGGCGCGGCATGGGCGCACGCGGACCGACCTCTGCGAGCTGTACTACCCTCCCCCTCTGGCCCGGTCGCCCCCCTCCGGCCACCCCTCGCCCCCCTGCCCCGGCGGGTCCTCCGCGTCGCCCCGCAGCTCGCCAGGCGTGCGCCCTGGGGGCGCCCCGCTCGGTGGCGCGCCCGTGTGCTCGCGCTCGATCAGGTCGAGGATCCGGAGCTGCACGGCTTCGCTGAGCTGGAGGAACTCCTCGCTGGTGAGGGTGAGCCCCGACCCGTAGTGGATGACGCCGGGGACGGGAGTGGGGCGCGCAGGCGGGCGCGCCGTGCCCCCGGGTGGTACGGGCTGCGTACCACCGTCCATGATCAAGGACGGGTCGAGACCGTGCGGGCGCAGGTTCTCCAAGACCGCCAGTGGCACGGGGCGCCTACCCCTCTCGTAATTTTTCGCGCTCCCTAGGGATACCCCCGCCAGGTCCGCAAGTTCCTGCCGTGACAAGCCTTTTGCCTCGCGCCACGCTCGCAGGCGTGCCCCGGGCGTACCCCCATCGGTCACGGGCGTGCCATTTTCGCTTGACCTACGTGGCACGGGCGTGCCACAACTGGTGGCACGATGATGACACCGGACAACCAGTGGGACGCAGAAGCGATCAAGGCGGCCTTGCGGCGTCGTGGATTGAGTGCGGCGTGCATCGCGCGTCGGGTGGGGGTTCACCCCTCCACCGTGGTCCGGGTGATCTCGGGCCAACGAAACAGCCCGACGGTCTCGGGCGCGATCGCTCGCGCCCTTCAGACCCCGGTGAGGGTCCTCTGGCCCGGCGGCAGCCGTACCAGGCGCCGACCCGCGAAGTCAAGGGAGGAGTGATTCCCATGCAGTCCACCAACACGATCGACATGCACCAGTGGCTGGAGGCCGTGATCGGCCTCGCCGAGGATCGAGGTCGGTTGCGCGCCGAGCTGGCCGCGCGCCGCCGTCGACCGAGGCGCGCCCGCCGCGACAACGGCGACCGCGACGAGGAGCTGACCCGCGTGCTGCGGCAGCTCCGGGCGCAGGGCGCGTCGTGAGGGTCGAGATCGACGACGACGCGGCTCCCCGCTCGCGCGTGGTGGTGCACCTCTCCGCCGAGGAGGCCGAGTGCTTCCTGGCGCCTGCGCTCGAAGCTGACGCCAGCCCCGGCGCCGAGTACGTGCTCGGGCGCCTCCACGGCCTGCTGCGCGGCTACCGCGACCGGGTGGCCAAGCGAGGCCCGGCGCTCCGCGGCGCGATCGACGCGACGCCCTACGACGGCCTCCAGATCGGACGCGGCACCGCACGCCGCACGGGATCGTGATGCACGACCCCGACTGCGGCTGCTGGATCTGCTGCGACGCCGGGATGGCGCGCGACGAGATCGCCGACCACCGGCCCGCGGGCTCGATCTACTCGCACCAACAGGAGTGCCGGTGCGGGGGCTGCACCGAGCGCCGCAACCGGGCCGACCGGCCCGCCGAGGAGGACAGCGAATGGTAGGCAACGTGATCCCGATCGACCGCGTGCGCCGCGAGGCGCGGGAGCGCTGGGACGCGCACCGCGACGAGGTGCGGGGAGTCGCCACCGACTCGTTCCGAGACAGGCCGATCACCGACAGGGAGGCGGCATGGCTCGAAGGCTTCTGCCTCGGCGCGCTGCTGATCTGCGTGGTGGTCTGCTGCTGGACGCTCGCGTGGGGTGGCCAGTGAAGTCGCGCGTGATCCTCGAAGGCGACCCCGACACCGGCGACGTGCGGCTCATGCTCGACGCCGACGTGATCGAGGCGACGCTCACGGCCGACCAGGCCACGGCGATCCTCGGGAGCGAGATCGTGCGCCGGGTGTACCGGGCGCGCGAGGTGGAGATCGCCACGGTGATCGAGGCCGCCGAGACGGCTGTGGTCGGCGGGCTGCACGCCTGGCGCGACGAGTGGTCGGGCTGCCTGATCCTCGGCGAGTGCACGAGGCCCGGCGACTACAGCCGCGGGGTGACGATGCTGCCGTGCCCCGAGGCGACCGACGTACTCCTCGGCCGCGGCGCGTGGCTGCGGATCTGGTCGCTCCTCGACCAGTGCGCCGACCCGATTCGGCTGCACGTCGAGGCGCGGATCGTCGAGCCCGCGGAGCGTGCGGCGTGAGCGTCGAGGCGCTCCCGGCGCTCCGGCCGCGCGGTGAGGCGAGGTGAGCCCGGGGCGGCGGGTGATCGAGGCCGGGCGCCGCCCTCCCCGGCCTCCACAGAACGAAAGAGGCCCCGCGACGCGCCAACGTCACGGGGCCAGAAAGCGAGACACTCGATGGGAGAGGTAGCACGCATGGAGACGCCGGAACAGGCGCTAGCGCAGCAGCGTACGGGGCCCCCGGCGCAGATGTTCGACCGGGAGCGGCTCGACCTGCTCAAGCGGACGATCTGCAAGGGCGCCACCGACGACGAGTTGGATCTGTTCGTCGCCGTAGCGAAGCGCACCGGGCTCGACCCGTTCGCGCGGCAGGTGTTCGCGGTCAAGCGCTGGGACGCCCGCGAGCGCCGCGAGGTCATGGCCATCCAGGTGTCGATCGACGGCTTTCGGCTCGTCGCCGAGCGCACGGGCGACTACGAGGGCCAGCTCGGTCCGTTCTTCACCGGCGACGGTGAGACGTGGCGCGAGGCGTGGGTGGAGGACGAGCCGCCGAAGGCCGCGAAGTGCGGCGTGCTGCGGCGCGGGTTCCGCGAGCCGCTGTTCGCCGTCGCGCGGTTCGCGTCCTACGTCCAGACGACCAAGGACGGCACGCCGAACCGGATGTGGGCGACGATGCCCGACGTGATGCTCGGCAAGTGCGCCGAGGCGCTCGCGCTCCGGCGCGCGTTCCCCGCGGAGCTCTCGGGGCTCTACACGTCCGACGAGATGGGCCAGGCCTCCCCGGCGCCGCACGCCGACGAGGCCCCGCAGGCGCCCGCGCAGCGAGCGCCGCGGAAGCCGAAGGCCGACCCGCCGCCCCCGCCGGCGCAGTCCGGCGAGCTGCCGATCGTGCAGGAGATCCGCGACGCGCTCTCGGCGATCGACCCCGCCGGCGAGGACTGGGACTCGCTCGTCTCGATGGCGAGCCGGTTCACGAACGACGCCGGCAAGGAGTTCGAGATTCGCACGTTCGCCGACCTCGAGCGCTCGCAGCCGAAGCGCGCCAACTGGCTCGCGACGACGCTGACCAAGCTCCGCGAGATGGCCGCCGAGGTCGCGGCCGACGGCGAGGGGGGGATCCCGGAATGAGGAAATACCTGCCCACCTACCAGTCGGGGACCCGCGTGGCTCGCGTCGCGCTGATGCTCGCCGAGCACCGCCGGGTGACGGTCGACGAGATCGCCGAGCGCGTCGGGGTCTCGGTCCGCACCGCCGGGCGCTACCTGACGGCGCTCCGGCTCGACCTCTGGCACGAGGACGCCCCGGAGGGGCTGTTGCAGCTCGAGCGCTACGACGGGACCCCGCTCAAGGTCGACGCCTCCGACCTGCTCCACCCGACCGTGCCGCGCGTCTACGCGGCAAGGCTGGTGACGCCATGACCATCGGGCGACCCCTACCCACCGAAGGCACCGCAGTCGCAGCCGTCGGCGCGCAGGTCGTGCGCGTCTGGAGCCGCGACGGCGCCAGGGCAGCCGAGCGAGCCGCAGAGCGCACCGCCGCAGCGTGGCGCGATCGGCACGACCCCAACACGAGCGGCCCCGAGCGCTCCAAGCAATTCGGCCGCGTCCACTACCGGCGCTCGCCGTACCAGGGGATCAGCGAATGACGCACCTACCGACGATCTGGACGACCCCGACCACGCGGCTCGTACTGCTCGACGCACCCGAGCCCGACGCGCGCCCCGGGATCGAGGCATGGCAGCCGCCCGTCCTCGACGACGACCTGCTCGACGGCCTCGCAGCGGCCTACGCGCTGCGGCCCGAGCGCCACGTCATGCCCTGGTGGGCCTGGCTCGCCGCGCGCGGGGTGGGGGAGGTGCGGCCGTGACGCAGCTCGACCTGCTGACCACCACCGTCGCCGACGTGGCGGCCCGTGCCATCGCGCGCGCTCCCCACGACCACGCGCTCTCCGAGGCCCGCCGGGACCGGGCGCTACGTGAGCACACCCGCCGCGACACCTACGAGCGGGCGCTCATCTTCGCGCGCCACTACGTCCGCCACGAGATGATGATCGGCGACCTCGTGACCACCGACACGCTGACCAGCGTCGTGGTCGATTGCGTCGAGGGCATCGAGCTCCGGGTCATGGGCGCGGTGTTCCGGCGCCTCGAGGCCGAGGGGCTGCTCGAGCAGACCGGGGTGCGGGAGCCTTCGTGGCGCTCGCACGGGAGCCCCAAGCCGGTGCGGAGGCGTGTGGCGTGACCTACGAGCAGTTCATCGCGAGCAAGCGCACGCGTGCCGCGGATGCCGGGCTGGCGGCGGGGGAGTTGTCAGGGCACCTCTTCGACTTCCAGGCTCACGTGGTCCGCTGGGCGCTACGCAAGGGTCGCGCCGCCATCTTCGCCGACTGCGGGCTCGGCAAGACGCTCATGCAGCTAGAGTGGGCGAGCCGCGTCCCCGGGCGCGCGCTCATCGTTGCGCCGCTCGCGGTCAACGAGCAGACGATCAGTGAAGCTGCGCGCTTCGGGTACGACGCGCGGCACTACTCCGACGTCGAGTCGCAGATTCGCGTCGTCAACTACGATCGGCTCCACAAGGTGAACCTCGCCGAGTTTGACGGGCTCGTGCTCGATGAATCGTCGATCCTGAAAAGCCACGTTGGGGCTTACAGCCGGGCGCTGATCGCCGGGGCGCAGTCCATCCCGTACCGGCTCGCGTGTACCGCTACGCCCGCGCCGAACGACTACATGGAGCTGGGCACGCACGCGGAGTTCCTGGGCGCCATGACGCGCCCGGAGATGCTCGCGATGTTCTTCGTGAACGACGGCAGCACCACGCAGAAGTGGCGACTAAAGGGCCACGCACGGCGGGAGTTCTGGGCGTGGGTCGGGTCGTGGGCGTCAATGTTCGCCACGCCCGACGATCTCGGGTTCGACGGGTCCGCCTATAAGCTCCCGCCGCTGTCCATTGAGGTGGATTCGGTGTGGTCTGGCTACCGCGCCGACGGCGTATTGATCCAGCAGGCCGCAAGCCTCGACCTGAACCAGCGCCGCGCCGCTCGTCGCGAGAGCATCAACGATCGGTGCTCACGGGTCGCCGAGTACGTCAATGGATCAGCGGACCAGTGGGTAGTCTGGTGCGACCTGAACGCCGAGAGCGCGGCGCTCGCGGCAGCGATACCGGACGCGGTGGAGGTGAGCGGGTCGACCGATCGGGAGGACAAGTCCCGCCGCATGGTGGACTTCGCGAACGGCCGCATCCGTGTGCTCGTCACCAAGCCGAAGATCGCAGGCTTTGGGATGAACTGGCAGGGGTGCGCCAACGTCGCATTCTGCGGGCTCTCGGATTCGTACGAGTCGTTCTACCAAGCGATCCGCCGCTGCTGGCGGTTCGGCCAGCGGCGGCCAGTCACGGTGCGCGTGGTTGTGTCAGACGCCGAGACGGCAGTCGCGCAAAACGTGTTCGCCAAGAAGTTTGCGCACGAGACGATGGCAAAGGAGATGCGAGCAGCATGATTGAGCGAGGGGAAAACTGGACGCTCCACAACGGCGACTGCGTGGATGTGGTGGGGGCGATGGGAGACGAGTCGGTGGGCTTCTCCGTCTACTCCCCGCCGTTCGCGAGCCTCTACACGTACTCGGATGACATCCGGGACATGGGGAACTGCACGACCCACGAAGAGTTCTTCGCGCACTACGCATACCTCCTGAGGGAGATGTTCCGGGTGACGATGCCTGGGCGCCTAATGAGCGTGCACTGCATGCTGCTTCCGACGTCGAAGGTTCGCGACGGGGTGATCGGGCTGCGGGATTTCCGCGGCGAGATCATCCGCGCCTGCGAAGCTGTCGGGTGGATATTCCACTCGGAGGTCTGCATCTGGAAAGACCCCGTTGTCTCGATGCAGCGCACGAAGGCGCTCGGGCTGCTGCACAAGCAGATCCGCAAGGATTCGTCGATGTCACGCCAGGGCGTGCCCGACTACGTGGTGACCATGCGGAAGCCGGGCGAGAACGCCGCGCCGATCAGCCACAGCCGCGAGGAGTTCCCGGTGGAGCTCTGGCAGCGGTGGGCATCGCCGGTCTGGATGGACATCAACCAAACCGAGACGCTCCAGTATCGCAGCGCGCGGGAGGATGAGGACGAAAAGCACATCTGCCCATTGCAGCTCGAGGTAATCCGCCGGTGCCTGGGCCTATGGTCGAATCCGGGCGACCTGGTGCTTTCGCCGTTCGCCGGGATCGGGTCGGAAGGCTACGAGTCCGTGCGTTGGGGCCGCCGATTCGTCGGCGCCGAGCTCAAGCGGAGCTACTTCGAGCAGGCGGTGCGGAACCTCCAGGCCGCCGAGTCCGAGCGGACGCAGGGGAGGCTGTTCGCGTGACGAGGCGATCGGGAGAGCGGTTCCCGTCCGATGACCGGCGTCGCAAGACGAAACCGGCGGTGCGGATCCACCACACGATCGAGACTCATCCGAGGTTCGCGCCGGTCTACGCCGACTCCGAATTGCTCGGCGTCTGGCTCCGAGTGATGGTCGCCGCGAGCAAGGCGCACGCCGGAAAAACGGGTGACACACTGACCGTGAGTCGCTCGTCTACGCTCGGTCTATGCGGCGTAGAGTCTCCGTCTAAGGCTCGTAGACTCCTGGTGCGTCTCGCGTCCACGCTCGGTTGGCCGCTGGTCTACGGGCCGACCACTGTGCAGTTGACGATACGCAACTTTGCGAGAAAGCAAGGTTTCGACCCCACGGGCCGCGGGGATACCCCCGACGAAACCCCACCGACCCCGGATCCCTCCGAATCCGAGTCCGAATCCGAGTCCGAGAAGACGAAGACGTCTTCGGGGACGACTGCGGAATCGAGCGCGGGGTCGGGACCCCCGAGGGCCACCGTTGATGGCGTGCTCGGCCGGTGGAACGAGATCTGCGGCGGGGTCGGCGCGATGCCGAAGGCGACGCAGGTTCGGGCCGGCGTCGCGCAGTCCGCAATCGCCGCCGTGCGTCGCCAGCCCGACATCGGCTGGTGGGACGCCTGTTGCCGACGGCTCGCGAAGTCGTCCTCGTGGGCTCGGGGTGAGCGCGGATCGAGTCACGCGACGGTCAACTGGCTGCTCACCGACGACAACGCCGAGCGGGTCATGCGCGGCGAACTCGACGACCGCGACGTGGCGCGCATCGCCGGCCCCCGCCACGTGCTGACCGCGAGCGGCCGCCGGATCGCCGTGCCGCCCGGCGTGAAGATCCGCGAGGCCCCCGACGCGATTGACGGCTACGTGCCGCCGAGCGGCCGCGAGATCAGCTTCAAGCCCGGCTGGCGCTGGGAAGGCTCGCGCCCATGAGCACCTCGAGCATCCCCCGGCCGTGGCAGTCGATAGGCCTCGCGAAGCTCCACGAGCGCTGGGACGACGCGCGCTATTCGCGCCGCGACACGCCCGAGCACTGGTGCGATCTGGTCGAGCAGCTCGTCGAGGCTGGCCACGAGTTGAGCCCGTCGATCGTCCGCACGGCCGCCGGCCTCCGGCGCCTGCGCGCCAGCCACCGAGTGACCGCCGAGCAGTGGGCGCGCTCGGTCGGGACCCCCGATCGCCTGCGCCCGACACCCGACACCACACGCGACGACAGCGAGGAGCGCTACCCATGAGCAGTGACTGGAGCACGGCGAGCGTCGGGGTGAGCCTCGGCGACGACTTCGACCTCGAGACGGGGCTACTCGCGGCGATGGCGTCCGAGTCGCACCTGCTGGCCTCGCAGATGCCGCGCGCCGACGACGAGCCGAGAGCGGGCGCCCGCTACCTGATCGCGGCGCTGATCGGCGACGGGATCGAGTGCGCCACCGACCCCAAGGAGAAGCCCGACGAGCGCGACGAGGCCCGGCGCTGGGTGCGCTCGCGGTCGACGAGCCCGGCCACCTTCGAGTGGGCCTGCGAGCTGCTGCGCCTCGACCCCTGGGCGCTCCGTCGCGCCATGGAGCGCGCGATCGAGGGCGGCGTTCACCTGCGAGCCCGGCCGCGCGCCTGCGGTCAGCGCCTGCCGCATCTGATGTACGACACGAGCGGGGGTGGCGAGTGAGGATGGCCCGCGCTGGCGCTCCGGTGGCGCGTGCTGCGATTTCTCGCCCTACCCTAGGGGTGAGGGTGGGTCGGCGCGTGCGTCGATCCTGGGGGCTCTGGTGAGTAAGCGCCGGGCGTCCGATTCGATCGGCGTGCTCGACCTCGCCCGCGACGAGGTGCGGGACGTGTCGCGCGCCACGTCTGACGGGGTGATCCGCTTCCGCGTCTACGGCCAGCCGCGCGCGCAGCCGAAGGCGCGGGCTCTCGCGCGCCACGTCGGCGGCGGTCGCGTCGTCGGCCGCATGGTCAACCCGACCTCGGCCGAGGCGTGGAAGATGGCGATCGCGGCAGCGGCGCGGGCCTCGGGCGTGATTCCGCCGGAGCCGCTGGACGGGCCGCTACGCCTCGATCTGACGTTCGTGTTCGCGCGACCGGCCCGCCTCAAGCGCAAGAAGGACCCCGACCACCGACTGCCGCACTGGGGCGATCCGGACCGCGACAACCTCGACCGCGCGGTCCTCAACACACTCGTCGCTGTCGGGCTCATCATTGACGACAACCGCCCGTGCGCTGGTGAAATCCAGAAGTGGTTCGCCGCGAAGAACGAGCCGCCGTCGCTCGAGATCGCGCTCTCGCGGTGGACGCCGTGACCAATCGATCAACGTGCGGCCGAGGCCGCCACAACCAATGGAGGCGACGATGACGAAGATCAGCATGCGAGCACTGGCGACGAAGATCAGCGAGCGCGAGGGCGGCAAGGTCAACCTTCCGATCGCGCAGGTCTCTGAGGTGCTGCGCCACGCGCTCGACCTGCTCGCCGAGGAGCGCCCGAGCGCGGTGCTGGCGCTGCTGGAGTCGAGGCGGGTCAGGAGGGCTCGGTGAGCGGGGCGACTGACGTGAGGACCGCGCGCGCGGGGGACGTCGTACGGCACCGACTCCGCGAGGCCGTCGGCGAGGTCGTCGAGGTCCGCCCGATCGGAACCTCCATCTTCGTCGTCGTGGCCTGGTCGTCCTGGTCCGGGGACGAGCCGCACGCGATCACGCCGGCGCGCGACCTGGCGTGGGCGATCCTCGACGCGACGGGAGGACGGGAATGATCCACAAGCAGGAATTTGAGGTCGCCGATGAGGTACTGCTTTCACCGAGGATGTCGTCATCCATGAGCCGAGCACGGACTGCGAGGTCTGCCAAATCTGCGCGGGCGACTGGCCGTGCGCGATGTTCCGGGCGCGGAAGCTGCTCGGGGAGGACTACAATGGATAGCCCGCGAGCCTACCGGATCAAGGTCGATTGCGACGGCTTCTGGTGCTGGCAATCTCGCGCGGCGTGGTGGCCGTCGTGGTGGCCGTTCTGGGGGAGGTTTCATCCTGTAGCCTCCGCGTTTCCGAGACCCGGAATTTCGTCGTTGTCCATCGACGAGGCTCGCGAAGTGGCGCTCCGTGCGGTCCGCCGCGAAGCGCAACGCGAGGCCGATCTAGCCGCCGCGCGCGCGAGGCCGCCCGAGATAATCGTTCCGTTCGACGCCTCGGTGGGGGAGGATTCCGATGAGTGACTACGACCGCCACCGACACCTCCGCGAGAAGGCAGCCGAGCGCGTCGGTGGCATGATCGCCGGGTGGCCTGAAGTGAGCGTGAAGCAGTACGAGCTGAAGGCGCTCCTCATGGAGCGCGACACCCTCACCCGCGAACGCGACGAGCTGCGAAAGTCGCTCCGAGATCTCGTGGAGAACGACAAGTGGAGCCACGAGACTGATGAGGCCCCCGAATGCACAGACGAGTGCTTGGAGTGTGGCGCTTCGTGGCCTTGCCCGCATGAGCGAGCGCGGAAGCTGCTCGGGGAGGAGGCGTGATCTCACTCGACCAACTCGCGCGCGACCCCGGCTCCGTGGGCGCGCTGACCCCTGAGCAGCGCCGGGCCGCCTGCGTCACGGAGGACTCGTGAGAGAGCCGCCCCCCTACCTCGCGCTCGATGAGCTGCCCCGCTACGTGCCGTTCAGCACCTCGGCGATCCGGGCGCTGATCTCACGCGGAGAGCTGGTCGAGGGCGAGCACTTCTTTCGCAGGGGCCGCCGGCTCGTCTTCCGATGGTCGAGCATCGTCGAATGGCTCGAAGGCCCGAAGATGCCGCACCCGGGAGCGCTCGACCGACCCGCCGACGTGGTACCGCTCGCCTCGCGCGGGTGAGGTGCGGTAGGTGGCGAGGATGCCCCGACCGCCAGGACGCCGGAACATCGGCGCATGGATCTCGGTTGCGCCAAGCGGCAAGCTCCGCCTCGGGTTCCGCCACGCCGGGCGCCTCTACCGGCCGGTCACGCAGCTCGAGGACACGCCCGCCAACCGCCGGCGCCTCGAGGCCGTGCGCGACCAGATCGGCGCGGAGATCCGCCTCGGCACCTTCGACCTCGGACGCTGGTTCCCTTCGCTCGCCCGCCCGAAGCTCGTGATCCCCGACGACCGCCGGGAGACTCTTGGGAGCTACTACGCCCGGTGGATCGAGCGCCCGCATGGCCGAGCCTCCCGCGTCCGCGACTACCGGAGCCACTGGAGCACCTACCTGCACCACCTCTCGGGTGTCGCGCTCGCCGACCTATCCGTCGGGCACCTCTCCGACCTGCGTGACCAGCTCGCGGCCGGCGGCGGGAAGGACGGTGGCCCCGTCTCACCGAAGACGATCCGGAACGCGATCAACGGGACCCTCCGCGCCATGATCCGCGACGCACGCGAACGCGACGACCGCGCCGTCGGGTGGCCGTTCCCGCTGCTCCGCTGGGAGCGGTACGTGCCGGCCACCCAACCCGTGCCGATGACCCACGAGGAGCGCGACCGCGTGCTCGCCGCAGCCGCCCGCTACCGATGGCGCGGCTCTCGCGACCCCGCAGCCACCACGGCGAGCGTGCATGCCTACCTGGCGACGCTGCTCTACACCGGCCGCAGGCCCTCGGCGGCGGCTGCGCTGCGCGTCCGGGACGTCGACCTCAGCAACGGCGTGCTGGTGTTCCGCGCCAGCCGCCACCTCGACCGCGAGGCGCCCCCGAAGAGCGCGAGCGAGCAGCGGGAGTGCTGGATGCCCGCACCGCTCCGCGAGATCCTCAGCGCCTACGTGCCGCGGATAGGCGACCCGAGCGGCCACCTGTTCCGCGGCGCCGACGGCGGGCCCCTCTCGCCGAACAGCCTGCGTCACGCATGGGAGCTGCGGCTACTGCCGGCCGCCAACGTCGCGGCGCGCGAGCTCTACGGCGGGACCAAGGACACCGCGATCACGCTGGCGCTCGCCGACGGGGAGCCGTCGCTACTCGTGGCCGAGCGCGCGGGGATCAGCCTCGCCACGCTGCACCGCCACTACGCCCGGTGGATGCCGAGGACGCCCCGGGAGGCGCCGGCGCCAGCGGAATTGACGCACGCGAAAAAAAGTTGATGCGCGCCTCATTTTCCGCTTGCAAATATCCCGGCCCGTGCTACTGTAGATCACATGGAGGACGGAAACATGAACGAGACGATTACTTGCAGCAGCGGGCACATGGCCACGATCGGTGAACACGAAACAGAGACGGTGTGTGACCACTGCGGGGCGCACCTGCGGCGCGACGACCACGCGGGCCTGTGGGAGGTCTGGGAGTGCCACCGGAGCAGCGGGCGCCCGAGCGCGCGGC
>JBFIDS010000010.1:0-18165 GCA_041603715.1 Paraconexibacter sp.
CGGCGCATTCACCGTCACGCGCGGTGCCGCCACCGATCCGGACATCGTCATCACGGTCGCGCCGGACCGTCTGCCCGAGCTGCTGTGGGGCGGGCGACCGCTCGCGCAGGCCACGGCCGCCGGGGACGCCGAGGTGCGCGGCGACGTCGTCCTCGCGCAGCGCTTCCTGGGGCTCTTCCCGCTCGCGGAGCCCGCCTCCCCCACGGCCTGACGGCCGCAGCTCGACCCGACGTCAGCCGGTGGTCGTCGACGGCGCGCGCAGCAGCGACGCCAGGGGCGTCTCCGGGTCGGCCAACAGCGCCCGATCCGGGGACAGGCCCTCGGCGATCGCGCGCTTGGCGAACATGAACTCCTGAGCGCGGTTGACGCAGTCGGCGGCGATCAGCCGCCCGTCGGCGAAGGAGAAGCAGGCGAAGCTGCGGCCCGTGGCCGGGTCGCCGCGCAGCACGATCTCGTCGTAGCCGGTGCTGAGGCCCGCGATCTGCAGCTTCAGGTCGTACTGATCCGACCAGAACCACGGCAGGGCGGAGATCGACGTGTCCTTGCCGCAGATCGTCGCCGCCACGACCTTGGCCTGCTCGACCGCGCTGGACACGCACTCCAGGCGCACACGGCGGTCGTACCGGGCGTCGACGTAGGTGGCACAGTCCCCGGCGGCGAAGACGTTCGGGTCGTCGGTGCGCCCGTGCTCGTCGATGACGATGCCGTTGTCGACGGCCAACCCGGCGTCCTGCGCCAGGTCGACGTTGGGGACGACGCCGACGCCGACGATGACCAGCTCGGCCGCGACGGAGTCGCCGTCGGCGAGCCGGACCGCGCTCACGCGGCCGTCGCCCTCGAGCGCCGCGACACCGACGCCGAGCCGGAGGTCGACCCCCTCCTCCCTGTGGATGCGCTCGTAGAACGCGGAGATCTCGGGAGAGGTGACGCGCGCAAGGACGCGGTCGGCCACCTCGAGCACCGTGACCTCGGCGCCGAGCTTGCGCAGCGAGGCCGCCGCCTCCAGCCCGATGTAGCCGGCACCGATGACGGCCGCGCGACCGGCGGTTGCGAGGCTGCCGCGGATCGCCTCGATGTCGGCGGCGTCCCGCAGGCAGTGGACGCCGTCGAGGTCCGCGCCGGGAACGTCGAACCGACGCGGTCGGGCGCCCGTGCACAGCACGAGCGCGTCGTAGCCGACCGTGTCCCCGTCGTCGAGGCTCACGGTCCCGGCCTGGCGGCTGATCCCGGTCACGCGGGCCTGACGGAAGACGATCTGCTCCTTCTCGTAGAACCCGGGCTTGCGGATGAGGAGGCCCGCGAGGGTCGTGTCCCCGGCCAGGAACGCCTTGGACAGCGGCGGGCGCTGGTAGGGCAGTGACGGCTCGTCGCCGATCAGGAGGATCTCGCCCGACCAGCCGTTCTGGCGCAGGCTCACGCACAGCTGGGCGCCGGCGTGGCTGGCGCCGACGATGACGACCCGGTCGGTCTCCACGGTCCGCTCCCGAACGCCGCTGTCGCCCGCGCTCACGCGGCCGATGTCCGTTCGGCGTGGCCGGCGGTCTCGCCCTCGTCTGCCTTGGGCGTGAGCTGGACCATCATCTTGTCGTAGCCCTTGACGAAGTTCGACTGCACGTACTCGGGCTCGCCCACGACGTCGATCCGGTCGAACCGGGCGAGGAGCTCCTCCCACAGGATTCGCAGCTGCATCTCCGCGAGCCGGTTGCCCATGCACCGGTGCACGCCGAAGCCGAACGACATGTGGTTGCGAGCGTTCTTGCGGTCGATGATGAACGCGTCGGCGTTCTCGAACTTGCTCTCGTCGCGGTTGCCGGACGCGTACCACATGATGACCTGGTCCCCCTTGCGGATGAACTGCCCGCCGAAGTGGATGTCCTGCTTGGCGACCCTGCGCATGTACGCCAGCGGCGTCTGCCACCGGATGATCTCCGAGACCATGTTGGGGATCACCGACGGGTCGGCCTTCAGCTTCTCGAACTCGTCGGGGAACTGGTTGAGGGCGTAGACGCCACCGGTCATGGAGTTGCGGGTGGTGTCGTTGCCGCCCACGATGAGCAACGTCAGGTTGCCGAGGAACTCCATGGGCCTCTTGATGAGGTCCTTCGTGTCCTCTGAGGTCTGCATCAGGGTGATGAGGTCGAACCCGTCGGGCTCGCCGGCGGCCCGGCGCGCCGCCTTGTCGTGCCACAGGGCGACGAAGCTGCGGGCCAGCTCCTCTGCGGCGGCGAACATCTCGTCCTGGTGCGTCGTGCCGCCGGTGCCCTCCGCGGTCCCGCTGATGGTGTCCGACCAGTAGGTGAGCTTGCGCCGTTCCTCGTACGGGAAGTCGAGCAGGGTGGCGAGCATCCGGCCGGTGATCTCGATCGACACCCGGTCGACCCAGTCGAACGGCTCATCGGTCGGCAGGCCGTCGAGGACCTCCCGGACGCGCTCGCGGATGAGCCCCTCCATCTCCTTGAGGTTGCGCGGCGCGACGACGCCCTGGACGGCTTTACGTTGGACGTCGTGCTTGGGCGGGTCCATCGCGATGAACATCTCGATCTCCAGGGGCGGCTGCCCGAGGACGATGTACGGCTCGGCCGAGAAGACGTCGGGGTTGGAGTCGACGGCCTGGATGTCCGCGTAGCGCGTGATCGACCAGAACGGGCCGAAGGGGCTGTCGGCGAGGTAGTGGACCGGCGCCTCCTCGCGGAGCCGGGCGAAGTAGGGGTACCACTTCCCCTGCCGGTTCATGAACGGGTTGCTGACGTCGATCTGCTCCAGCGGCACGTCGGCCGGATCGGGGATCGGCCGTTCGGTGAAGACGAGCGGCTTCTCCAGGCCGACGCGGCGCTTGGCCTTCTTCGCGAGGTGCGCGGCCCGCACCTGCTTGTCGACCGGCACGGTCGCCTGCACCGTGTCCGTGATCCTGGTCATGGCCCTGTCGAGCACGCTGTTGCTGGTCGTCATGGGAACTCCCTCATCCGCCTGGTCGTGGAAAGCCGGGTGCTGCCTACATCTGGAACTCGGGAAGACGAACCCTGAGGCCATCCAGATCCGGGCACGCCTTGAGCTGACAGGCCAGGCGCGAGTTCGGCACGCACTCGGGCGACATGTCGACCATCTGGCTCTCCTCGTCGGAGCGCGTCCCGGTCGTGGCGATCCAGGCGTCATCGACGATGACGTGGCACGTCCCGCACGACGCCTCGCCCCCGCAGTCGCCGTCGATGCCGGGGACGCCGTTGCTCGTCGCGAGCTCCATGAGCGACTCGCCGTCGACGAGGTCGACGTCGTGAGTGGTGCCGTCATGCTCGATGAAGGTGATGGTGCCCATTCGCCTCTCCCTGTCCTGAGTTCGTGAGTGCTCGTCCGCCCGAACTTACAGACAACCTTTACTGCGTGTCAAGTTGCCAGGGGTAGCGGAGGAGGGCTGTAGTCTTGTTCGGAATGGCCGTCCTGTCCCGTCGCACCCAAGTCGCCGGCACGCGCCGCGCGAGCGAGGACGCGCTCCGCCAGGCCACGTTGGACTGGCTCGCCGAGGGCGTGGCGTTCGCCGATCTCTCGATCGACCAGATCGTCAAGCGGGCCGGCCTGTCGCGGCCGACCTTCTACACGTACTTCCGGGACAAGCGCGCGCTGGTCTTGCGGCTCGGTGTCGACTTCGAGGAGGATCTCGCCACGGTGGTCGGTCCATGGCTGGACTCCGCCGACGGCGACGTGCGCGACACGCTCGAAGGCGTGCTCGCCGTGTTCCAGAAGCATGCGGCCACCCTCAGCGCCGTCGTCGAGGCCGCCACCTACGACCCCGACGTCGCCGAGTTCTGGCGCGCGTTCCACGCACGATTCCTTCCCGGCGGCGAGGCGAGGGTGCGCGCCGGGAACCCCGCGCTCGACGAGGCGTCGGTGCAGGCGCGCGCGTACACGCTCATCTACATGACCGAGGGCTCGATCACGGAACACGTGCTTCGGCCCGCGGTGGACGAACGCGCCCTCATCGCGCAGCTCGCCTTCATGTGGAACGCGGCGACGTCCGGCTGAGCCCGGATCCTGACCAGGGCGGCGCGACCGGATCCTGGCAAGGTCTCAGCGGGCGGCAGCGCGCGCGGCCGGCGAGCCCCCTCCTGCCTCACGCGACGGGAGCGCGACGGTCGCCGTGCCCGGCATGACGTCCTCGCCACGCTGGTTCACCGCGCGCGTCTCGATGTCGACGACGTGGTCCCCGTCGTCGTCGACCCGCACGCCGGTCACCGTGCCCGACAGCTCGACGACGTCGGAGAGGAAGACGAAGCGGCGGTAGCGCGACTCGCAGCTCTTCACCCAGCCGGCGTCGCCGCACCAGTGCGTGAGGTGGTGGATCTGCCACGCCTGCCGCTGGAAGCCGACGTCGTAGGGGTAGCCGACGCCCATCGCGCGCGCGGCGTGCTTGTTGTAGTGGACGGAGTAGATCGGCTCCTGCGCGCCGGTCTCCGGGTCGCGGAACGACCACGCCGGATGCTTCGCGTACGAGTGCAGCGCGACGGCGTGGGCGCTGAGGCGCGGGATCGGGGTGCCGCCGCCGACGACGAAGGCGATCTCGTCGGTGAGACCGATCGGGCCCTTCGTGAGCGTGTCGACGTGGTCCCCCACCTTCACGTCTTCGATGGAGCGGGGATCGTCGCCGCGCGGCATCTCGTCGAGGACCTGCGCCTCGATCCGCTCCAGCTCCTCGGGCGTCCACACGTGCGGCAGGCTCGGCCCACCGCCGGAGGAGGACTTCTCCTGCGTCTTCTCCTTCGCGGTCGCACGCTCGAAGTTGACGACCTCCCAGTGGATCTCGGCGAGCGCGTGGCCCTCGTCGGTCGTGTAGCGGTTCGTGAAGAGGTCGGTGACCATGTCCCCGGCGAAGTTCGACGGCCGCGGGCCCGTGAAGCCGTCGTACGTGCACGTCGCCCGCACGGTCTCACCGATGTACGTGGGGCGGTGGAACGTGCAGCGGGAGAGGTTGTGGAAGGAGCCGAGCCCCGGCCAGCCGAACTGGATGCCGCTGAAGCAGCCGATGACGAAGCTCGGCGGGGCGACCGGTGCGCCGTAGGGGGAGGCCGTCGCGTACTCCGCGTCCGTCCACAGGGGGTTGACGTCCCCGATGCCCGCGGCGAACTTGGCGACCGCGATCCGCGTGGCCTCCTCGTTGTTCGTCGAGTGCTCGATACGCAGCTGCGTCCCGGCCCGCTTGCTCATCGACTCGATGAGCTCGGGGGTGAGGCGCGCCTCCGGCATCCGGGCTTCCTGGGTGCTCATGACCCGAGAATACTCTATGACCCGACCAATGAGCGCTAGACTTTCTTTCATGACGCGATTCGAGTGGGGCGACGAGATCGTCACGGAGGAGCTGGGCGGCATCCCGTTCCGCGTGTTCTCGCAGCGCCGGCGGCGGCTGCCGGAGCTGCTCGAGGACGCCGCGCGCTGGGGGGGCAAGGTCCACCTCGTGCAGGGCGAGCGCGAGCTGACGTTCGACGCGACGCTGTCGGCGGTCCGTGCCGTCGCCACCCACCTGCGCGACGATCACGGCGTCCGGCCCGGGGATCGCCTTCTCATCCTCGCCGCCAACTCCCCGGAGTGGGTCGTCACGCTGTGGGCCGGTCTCGGGATCGGCGCCGTCGTCGCCCCCGGCAACGGCTGGTGGAGCGAGGAGGAGGTCGAGCACGCGCTGGCGCTCGTGGCCCCCCAGCTCGTCGTCGGGGACGCCAAGCGGCTCGAGAAGGTCCCGGCCGGGACACCGACGATCGACGTCGAGGACCTGCGCCCGATCGTCGACGCGGCCGCGGCGGGCGGCGCGCCCCCGGCGGGCTGGCTCGACGACCTCGTCACCGACGGCGACGAGAACGACCCCGGACTCATCGTCTTCACGGCAGGGACGACCGGGCTCCCGAAGGGCGCGACGCTCGCCCATCGCTCGTGGATCGCGACGATGCACCAGTCGCTCGCGGTCTCGCGCCGCCTGCCCCACGCGCTCCCCGACGACGCGGGGTTCGTCTCCCTCCTCACCGGTCCGCTCTTCCACATCGGCGGTCTGCAGGCGCTCGGGCTCGCGATGCTCGGCGGCGGCAAGCTCTGCTTCCTCGAGGGCCGGTTCGACCCCGAGCAGGTGCTCGACGTCATCGACCGCCACCGCGTCGAGGTGTGGGGCGCGATCCCGACGATGACGATCCGCGTGCTCGAGCACCCGTCGCTGCCGGGCCGGGACCTCTCGTCGATGCGGTCGGTCCCGCTCGGCGGCGCGCCCGTGTCCCCCGAGCTGCTCGAGCGCATCCAGCAGGCGTTCCCCAACACGCGACGGCGCGTCACGAACGTCTACGGGATGACCGAGACGAGCGGGACGATGGCGGCCGCCTCGGGCCGCGTCATCGAGGAGTTCCCCGGCACGACGGGCACCCCGCTGCCGCTCGTCGAGCTCGTCATCCAGGATCCCGACGGCAGCGGCGAGGGCGAGCTGCTCGCCCGCACGCCGGGCCAGATGCTCGGCTACTGGGACGACCCCGAGGCGACCGCCGCGATCATCGACACCGACGGCTTCGTCCACACCGGTGACCTCGGCCGCTTCGTCGACGGCCGCCTCTACATCACGGGCCGCTCGAAGGACGTCGTGATCCGCGGGGGCGAGAACATCGCCGCACCGCACGTCGAGTCGGTCCTCCACGAGCACCCGGACGTCGCGGACGTCGCGGTCGTCGGGCTCCCGCATCCCGATCTCGGCGAGGAGGTGGCGGCGGCGATCCGGCTGCGCTCGGGGGCGACGATCGACGAGGAGGGCCTGCGCGAGTACGCCCGGGGGCGGATGGCGAGCTTCCAGGTGCCGAGCGCCTGGTGGTTCTGCGACGAGGAACTCCCGATGACGGACGCGGGGAAGGCCGACAAGAAGCGGCTGCGCGAGATCTTCCCGCGCGCCGAGTCGTAGGGTCCTGCCGATGCCACCGCGCGAGCCCGAGCCCGATCCCGTCGAGTGGGTCCGTGAGCGGTGGGCAGAGCAGGATCTCGCCGAGCCGGAGCGGTTCGCCGCGGCCGCGTCGCTCATGCGCGCGCACCAGGCGGTCGTCGCCGGCTTCGAGGACGCGCTGCGCCCACACGGGCTGAGCCGGACGGCGTACCTCGTCCTCGTGACGCTCACGCTCTCGAGCGGAGGCGCGCGCCGGCTGTCCTACCTGTCCCGTTACCTCATGGTCCACCAGACGACGATCACCCAGCTCGTCGACGGCCTGGAGAAGCGCGGGCTCGTCCGCCGCGAGCCCCACCCGACGGACCGCCGCACGACGCTCGCCGTCCTCACGCGCGAGGGGCGCACGCTCACCCGGCGCGCGACGAAGGACGCAGCGGCCGCGGGCTTCGGGCTCCCGGGCGTCGACCCGGCGACGCTCGCCGGCCTCACGGAGTCCCTGGGCACGGTGCGCCGCGCGATCGGCGACCTGCCGGAGTAGGGAGCGTCGGCGGGCATGCCCCCGCACACGCTCCCAGGTGACGTTTGCTGGACCCCGTCCAGCAAACGTGCCACCGGCGCGAGGCGGCGAGACCTGCTTGCCGACCTCGGGTCACGTTTGCTGGAACTCGGCCAGCAAACGTGCACCCGGAGCCGTGCCGCACCGTCACGAACCCTCGGGCGGGTCGACCCATTCGACGATCTGGAGGACCACGCCGCAGGGGTCGGTGACCTGGAAGTAGCGCTCGCCCCACGGCTCGGTCTCGATCGGCGTCGCGATCGGGACCCCTGCGTCGCGGATCCGCTCGTACTCCGCGTCGATCCCCTCGACGACGAACGCGAGGAGCAGGCCGTCCGCGCGATGACCGGCGAGCACGGCGGGCCTGAACGACGGCAACCCTGTGCGCAGGTAGATGACGTTGAACCCGGCGTCCTCCCGGGCGAGCGAGACGAAGCCGTCGGCGGACATCTCCTCGGAGAACCCGAAGTGCTCGGCGAGGAACGCCGCCGAGGCGACCGGATCGTCGACGCTGAGCGAGATGGCGGATGCGGTGATGCGCAAGGAAGGACCTCCTGGGTGGGGCCGTGGACAGAACTCCGTACACTGTACACCGTACGGCGTTACGCGAATGAGAGAAGATCCCGAGCGATGACCGCTGACCGCACCGGGGCCGGTGACCCCGCCCGCACGCTCGCGCTTCTGTGGCGCCACGAGGTCCCGCTGCCGCGGCGCCGGGGCCCGCGGCCCGCGTTCTCGGTCGACGATGTCGTCACCCGGGCGATCACGATCGCCGACGGCGAGGGCCTCGACGCCGTCACGATGCGCCGCCTGGCGGGCGACCTCGGCGTCTCCCCGATGGCGCTCTACGGCTACGTACCCGGGAAGGCCGAGCTGCTCGACCTCATGCTCGACGACCGCTACGCCGCGATGCCCCGCCCTGCGCACGGTCGCGCGGGCTGGCGGCGGCGCCTGCGCACCGTGGCCGAGGCCAACCGCGATCTCTACGCGGCCCACCCGTGGGCCGCCCTCGTCTCGACGGGGCGTCCGCCGCTCGGCCCGGGCCTGATGGCGAAGTACGAGCACGAGCTCGCGGCCGTCGAGGGGACGGGGCTCGACGACGTGGAGATGGACGCGGCGATCACCCTCATCGTGTCCTTCACGCGGGCGAACGCCCTCGACGCCGCCGCCGCCCGAGCAGCATTGACCGCCGGACGCACCGACGCCGAGTGGTGGGAGGAGAACGCCCCGCTGCTCGATCAGGTCCTCGACCCGGCCCGCTACCCGCTCGCCTCTCGCGTCGGGACCGCCGCCGGCGAGGCCCACGGCGCGGCGCACGACAGCGCGCACGCGTTCGCGTTCGGACTCGAGCGGATCCTCGACGGCATCGCGGCGCTCATCGACGACCGCCGTTCTTGACGCGGGCGAGAGGATCGACATAGCGTCGAGCGCAATGACGACCCACCTCATCCGGACCCCCGACGACATCGGCCCCGCCTGGCTCTCCGGCGCCCTCGACCGTCCTGGCCTCGAGATCGCGTCCGTCGAGCCCATCGGCACCGGCCAGATGAGCCAGAACCTCCGGATCACGTTCTCCCAGGACGGTGGACCCGCGGAGACGGTCGTCGTCAAGCTCGCCTCCGACGACCCCACGAGCCGCGGCACGGGCGTGGGGATGGGCGCCTACTTCCGCGAGGTCGCCTTCTACCGCAATCTCGCCGCCCGTCTCGGAGACCCGGTGCCGACCTGCCACCTCGCCGAGTACGACACGGCCGAGGGCTGGTTCACGCTCCTCCTCGAGGACGTCGTCGGCGCGACGCAGGGCGACCAGATCGCGGGCTGCTCGATGCAGGACGCGCAGCTCGCGCTGCGCGCGCTCGCGCGGATCCACCGGCCGGTGATGAACGACCTCGCGCTCGGCACCGCCGACTACCTCAACCAGCCCAACCCACTCGGGACCGCGCTCCTCACGCAGCTCCTGCCCGGCTTCCTCGAGCGCTACGCCGACCGCATCGACCCTGCGCACGCGGAGGTGTGCGAGCGCTTCGTCCCGAGCATCGACGCGCTCGCCGCCGACGTGCGCCCGCCGCTCGGCCTCGTGCACGGCGACTACCGCCTCGACAACCTGCTGTTCGGCAACGGGGAGTGCCGGGTCGTCGACTGGCAGACGGTCTCCTGGGGGCACGCGATGACCGACGCCGCGTACTTCATCGGTGGTGGCCTCACGACGGAGGACCGCCGCGCGCACGAGGAGGACCTCGTCCGGCTCTACCACGAGGAGCTCCTCGCCCAGGGCGTGACGAACTTCTCGTGGGACGAGTGCTGGGAGGGCTACCGGCGCGGCGCGTTCCACGGGCTCGTCATGGTCATCGCGCCCGCGATGGTCGTCGTGCGCACCGACCGCGGCGACGACATGTTCATGACGACGCTCCAGCGTCACGCGCAGCAGATCCTCGACCTCGACGCGTTCGACCTGCTTCCCGCACCCGAAGCGACTGCGCCCACGCCACTGCGTCCCGACCCGGCCGACGAGGGCCGCCACGCGCCCGGAGCCGAGCCGCTGTGGAACGAGTCCTGGTACTTCGACGGCGTGAGCGACGACGGATCGCTCGGCGTCTACGTGCGCACCGGAAGGCTCCCGAACCAGGACGAGTGCATGTACGTCGCCTGCATCACCGGTCCGGACCGGCCGTCGATCATGCTCGCGACGAGCACGCCGCTCCCGCCCGCCGAGGACGACGCGCAGGAGATCCGCACCGACGTCCTCCACGCCACCCAGGTCTGCGCGGAACCGCTGCAGCGCTTCCGCGTGACCCTCGAGGCGACGGCCGGCGCGCACGACGACCACGCCGGACCGCTGCGTGGCGAGCCAGGCGATCCGGTCGAGATCGCGATGGACCTCGTCTGGGAGACCGACGGCGTCCCGTTCCAGTGGCGCCAGTCGACGCGCTACGAGATCCCCTGCCGCGTCACCGGCACCGTCCGCGTCGGCGACGAGGAGATCGCGTTCGCCGGGCCCGGCCAGCGCGATCACTCGTGGGGCGCACGCGACTGGTGGGCGGTCGACTGGATGTGGAGCGCCCTGCACCTCGACGACGGGACGCACACCCACGCGGTCGGGATCCCGCAGATGCCCGGCTACGGCGTCGGCTACACGCAACGCGGCGACGGGATCACGGAGATCACGACCGTGAACGCCACACACGAGATCGCCGACGACGGGCTCGTCAGCGCCGCGACCATCGCGTCGGGCCCCGGCGTCCCGACCCTCACCGTCGAACCGGTCGCCTACGGAGCGATCCGCCTCGACGCGCCGGACGGCCGCCTCTCGCTCTTCCCGCGCGCGATGTGCCGGGTCACCGCCGAGGACGGGCGCACCGGGACGGGCTGGGTCGAGTGGAACTGCGTGCAGCGGGACGGGGACGACCCGGGGCCTGCGTGAGCTGCCGGGTCGCGTGACGCCGCGGGCGGGCGGGCGTCACGCCCACGTGAGACGCTCGCCCCATGACCGCCACGATCCAGGTCGTCGAACGGGGCAGGACCCTCACGTTCACCCCCGACGACCTCCTGCTCTTCCACGGCCCGGCCTCCCCCGGTGGCGTCGCGATCGGCTTCCAGGTCCTCGCTCGGGCCCTCCCCCTGCTCGCGGCGTCCCTGCAGGCGCCGTGCGAGCGCCGGACGCTCCGGATCCGTACGCCGTTCCCGGGACCGGGGGCCCGCGACGCCTTCGAGATGACCACGCGCGCGGTGAGCGACGGGCGCTTCACCCTCGACCCCGACCTCGCGCGTCCCGATCTCGGACGGACGCGGGAGCGCTTCGTCTTCGCCGTGACGCATCGCGCCGCCGAGGTGACGCTCACGCTGAACGACGGATTCGTCACCGAGGAGTTCGTCGACCTCGTCGCCGTCGACGGTCGCACACCCGAGCAGGAGCGCCACCTCGACGCGCTCAAGCTCGACCTCGCACAGCGAGTGCTCGCCGTTCCGGCCACCGCCGTCTTCGCGGCAGAGCCCCCGGCCGCGGCGTGAGTTCTTGACTATCCCGTATCATTCCGCACGGTATGTAACGATCCCGCCCGCGCGGGGAGGAGCGAGTCGCACGTGACCGACGTCCGCATCACCTACATCGGGGGGCCCACGGCCCTCCTCGAGATCGGGGGCTGGCGGATCCTCACCGACCCGACGTTCGACCCGCCGGGCAAGCGCTACTTCTTCGGCTGGGGCACGGTGTCGAAGAAGCTGCAGGGACCGGCGATGCCGTTCGCGCAGCTCGAGCCGATCCACGCCGTCCTGCTCAGCCACGACCACCACGGCGACAACCTCGACCCCACCGGCCGCGAGCTGCTGCCGCTCATGGGTACGGTCATCACGACCGAGTCGGGCGCGAAGCGACTCGGCGGCGAAGCGCGCGGCCTGGCGCCGTGGGCGACGACGACGCTCGAGGCCCCGGGGCGCACCCCGATCGAGATCACCGCGACCCCCTGCCGCCACGGCCCGCCCGGCAGCAAGCCGATCGTCGGGACCGTCGCCGGCTTCGCGCTGACGTGGGAGGGCCAGGAGAACGGCGCCTTCTGGATGACCGGCGACACCGTCCTCTACGACGGGCTGCGCGAAGTGCCGAAGAAGATCGACATCGGGACCGTCCTCGCCCACCTCGGCGGCGTGACGTTCCCGTGGCTGTCGGGTCCGCTGCGGTACACGCTCAACGCCCAGGAGGCCGTCGAGCTGTGCGAGCTCGTCGACCCGACGACGATCCTCCCGATCCACTACGAGGGGTGGAAGCACTTCCGCCAGGACCGCTCGGCCGCGCAGCGGGTGCTCGACGGCTCGCCGCTCGCCGACCGCGTGCGCTGGCTCGACGCCGGGACGCCGACGCCGATCCCGGTGTGACCCGCCCGGGCCGGCCGACGAAGACGTCGCCGGAGGCATGGGCGCAGGCCGCCCTCGACGAGATCGAGGCCGCCGGCGTCCGGTCGCTGTCCGTCCAGTCGGTCGCCCGTCGCCTCGGCGTGACGAAGGGCGGCGCCTACCACCACTTCGCCGATCGCCAGGACCTGCTCCACGCGGCCCTCGCCCGCTGGGAGGAGCTCCACGTCGCCGAGCTCGAAGAGCGCTTCGACGCCATCGCGGACCCGCGCGAGCGCCTCCACGAGCTGCTCACGTACGCGACGATCGGCATCCAGCCGACGGTGATCCTCCAGCTCATGGCCGCGGGCGACGACCCCGACATCGCGGCGGTCCTCGCGCGGTCGTCCGCCACGCGCCTCGCGCTCCTGCGTCGCATCTTCACCCAGCTGGGTGCGACGCGGGCCGTGGCTGAGCACCGCGCGCTGCTCACCTACAGCCACTACCTCGGGCTCGCCCAGCTGCGCGCCCACTCCGCCGACGTCCTCACCACGCCTGCGCGCGTGCGCGCCCATGTGCGCCACGTCGAGGAGGTCGTACTGACCGGCCTCCCCGGCGCCTGATCCGGATCGGCGCCCGGGGCGCCGGCCTCAGCCGGGGATCGGATCGGCGGTCACGGTGAACTCCGTGAGCGTGAGCGCCCCGAACGACGTGATGAGGGCGACGTCGACGGCGTCGCGGCCCCGGCCGACGACGACACGCCCGGGACGCGCACGGTTGTTCCGCGCGTCGAAGGTGTGCCAGGCACCGTCGAGCCACACCTCGAACCACGCGGCGAAGTCCATCTCCTCCGAGAGCGGCTCGATGCCGATCACCGGGATGTAGCCGAAGACATAGCGGGCCGGGATGTTGAGCGCGCGGCAGAAGGTGATCGCGAGATGCGCGTAGTCGCGGCAGACGCCCTGGCCGGCGCGAAAGGCGTCGGCCGCCGTCGTCCACGGATTCGAGGAGCCGGGGAGGAACTCGAGGTGCTCGTGAACCGCGTCGACGATCGCCTGCACACGTGCACCGCCCGGGGGGATGTGACCGAAGCGCTTCCACGCCTCGGCGCCGAGCTCGTCCGGCAGGCAGAAGCGGCTCGGCATGACGTAGCCGAGCACGTCGTCGGGGAGGTCCTCGACGGGCGTCTCGCGCGCCTCGAGGTCGATCGGATCGGACGGATCTGCGACGACGACCTCGGCCTCGTAGACGAGGCGCGAGACCCCGGACGGGATCGTCAGGCGTTCACAGCGGTTGCCGAAGCTGTCGAGATACCCATGGTGGTGCGCGTCGGTGGTCCATGACTCCTGGCACATCTCGACGCCGGGAGCCGCGGCCGGGGCGACCTGGAGGACCGCCTCCATCGCGTGGGTCGTCTCCAGTCCGAACGCGCACCCGACCGTCAGCCGGAGGGGCTCCGTCGTCGGCTCGGCTGTCTTCGTGCGTGCGCTGTCGCTCATGCCCTCGAGGATGGCAGGCCGGCGCCTCGGGCCCACCGGCTCGAGAACCGTCACGCGTCAACTCCGCGCATGTGCCGCCCGTTGACAGCCGAGCACTCAGGTGGTTCCTGGCCTTCGGCCGAGATGTACGGTAACGTATATTCTGATGCGATCGGCACCCACCGCTCATCTCGCTCACCCCTGGCGCATCCACGACCTGATCCCGGACTTCCGCCTCGAGGACGTCTGGGCGCTGCCGACACCAGGTGGCCCTGACGAGTTCCCGGCACTGGTCAACGGCTTCGCGCACGCTGATCCCGCCGAGCTTCCGTCGCGGCTGGCAAGGTCGCTGTGGAACTTCCGCGTCAAGGTGGGTGGGGCGCTCGGCTGGGACGACTCCGAGGCGGGGCCAGGAGGACGCGTCCCCAGTCTGCGGGGTCGCCTCCTGGCAGACCTGCGAGACGGCCCCGCTGGGCCCCCGTTCTTCCTGCCGTTCGAGCCGCTGTACCTCCTCGAGCACGAGTTCGCGGCTGAGATCGCGAACACGACGATGCACGGTGTGATGCACCTCAGCTGGGTCCTCGATCCGGACGGCGGCGGTCCGTACCACGGTGTCATGGCCGTCTACGTGAAGCCCAACGGCCGCCTCGGCGAGGCCTACATGGCGACGATCCGGCCCTTCCGCCACCACGTGGTCTACCCGCCCATGATGCGCCAGATCGCGACCACCTGGCAGAGCATGCGAGGCCGGACAGGACAGCCTCGCGCCGAACTCGCGTCTGTTGCCGACGGCGAGGTCGAGCGACGCCAGCCCGCCGGCGACGCCGTGGGAGATGAGCCTGATGTCTGAGATCCGGCTTTCGTCCGGGACGATCGATTACGACGACACCGGGGGGAACGGCCCCATCCTCGTCCTCGTCCACGGCGTGGGAATGAGCGGCTCGGTGTGGCGACACGTCGTGGACGAACTGCAACCAGCAGCCCGCTGCGTGGTCCCCACCCTCCCGCTCGGCGCGCACCGAACGCCGCAGGACCCGGATGCCGATCTCTCGATCCGGGGTGTGGCCCACCTGTTGCACGAGTTTCTCGACGCCCTCGAGCTCACCGACGTGACCCTCGTCTTCAACGACTGGGGAGGGCCCCAGATCATGGTCGCTGAGGGCCTCGACGACTCCATCGGCAGGATGGTCATCACCTCGTGTGAGGCCTTCGAAAACTTTCCGCCGGGGCTTCCCGGGCGCCTGCTGGCGCTCGCTGCGCGACTGCCCGGCGGCCTGTACCTCGGCTTCAACCAGTTTCGCCTGCGGCCGCTGCGTCGCCTTCCGATGACGTGGGGCCGCATGACGAAGCGCAAGGTCCCGAACGAGATCATGGACGCGTGGTTTCGCGGCGTGCAGACGAATCGCGCGCTGCGCCGTGACTTCCGCAAGTACTGCGTCAGCCTCCCTGAGAAGGGCGAGCGGATCCGCTGGTCGGAGTCCATGGCGACCTTCGATCGCCCGGCGCTCGTCGTGTGGGCGAGTGAGGACAAGCTGATGCCACCTGAACACGGCCGGCGCCTGGCCGAACTGCTCCCTCAGTGCCGGCTCATCGAGCTCGACGACACGTACACCGTGATCCCGGAAGATCGACCGGGGGCACTCGCGGACGCGATCAAGGGTTTCCTGGCCGCACCACGTCAGTCTTCCAGCAGGTAATCGGTCGCGGCCCGCAGCACGTCCGCACGGCTGCGCTCGCCGTGCCCGGCGCTGACGAAGTGACGGCCGACGAAGAGCGCGAAGACGAGCAGGCAGCGCGCCTCGATCTCGTCACCGCCCTCGACGAAGTCAGCGAACTGCTCGCGCATGTAGTCCATGCGACGATCGTCCACCCGCCGCACCCGTTCGGCGACCGCGTCGTCACGACGCGCCCAGTCGCGGATCGCCAACTCGACGGGCATCAGGCCCTCGACATCGCCGTCGGCCAGCGCGAACAGCCCGCGAAGGCGCTCGCGCCCGCTGTCGCCGGCGTCGACGAGTCGCACCGCCCGGTCGACGACGCGTTCCTCCCAGGTGTCGAGCATCTCGTCGAGCAGCGCCTGGCGGTCGGCGAAGTACCCGTAGAAGCCACCCTTCGTCACCCCGAGCGACTCGGCGAGCTTCTCGACCCGCACCGCGTCGGGACCCCCGGCGCCCAGCGTCCGCAGCCCTTCGTCGATCCATCTCGTTCGTGGCGTCCGAGCCATCCGTCACCAGTCTATACGTGCCCGTATATGACGACGGACGGCCCCCTCACCGCTTCGGGTCTGCGAGCCCCATGTCCCGGCCGATGATCTCCTTCATGATCTCGGTCGTCCCGCCGTAGATGCGCAGGATGCGGGCGTCGGCGTAGTCGCGGCAGATCGCGTACTCCTGCATGTAGCCGTAGCCGCCGTGGAGCTGGAGGCACGCGTCGGTGACGCGGCCGAGCATCTCGCTCGCCCAGTACTTGGCCTGGGCGGCCTCGACGGCGGTCAGCTCGCCCTCGACGTGCGCGGCGAGGCACTGGTCGATGAACGCGCGGGTGACCGCGAGGTCGGTCGCGCACTGCGCCATGACGAACCGGGAGTTCTGGAACGTGCCGACCGGCTGACCGAACGCCGTGCGCTCCTTCACGTACTCGAGCGTTCGATCGATGGCTCCTTGGGCCGCGCCGACGGCACCGATCGCGATGGAGAGCCGCTCCTGCGGGAGGTTGTGGGTCATGTGGCGAAAGCCCTCGCCCTCCGCGCCGATCCGGTTGGCGACCGGGACGCGCGCCCCGTCGAAGAAGAGCTCGGCGGTGTCCTGCGCGTGCTGGCCGAGCTTCTCGAGGTTGCGACCGCGGGAGAACCCGGGCGTCTCGTTCGTCTCGACCATGACGAGGCTGATGTCGGCGTACGTCCCGGCGTCCCCCGTGCGCACCGCGGTGATGATGAGGTCGGCGTTGAGCCCGCTCGTGATGAAGGTCTTCGCGCCGTCGATCACGTAGTCGTCACCATCGCGCCGGGCGCGCGCCTTGATGCCGGCGAGGTCGGAGCCCGTGCCCGGCTCGGTCATCGCGATGCCGAGGACGAGGTCGCCGCTCGCGATGCCGGGAAGCCAGCGCTCCTGCTGCTCGGCGTCGCACAGCTCGAGGACGTACGGCAGCGCGACGTCGTTCTGCATCGTCACGCAGAGCGCGAACGCGTTGAGGCCGCGGACCGTCGCCTCCTCGTTGAGGACCGAGTTGAAGCGGAAGTCGTCGGTCCCCGCGCCGCCATGCGCCTCCGGGACCTGCAGCCCGTAGAAGCCGAGCGAGCCGAGACGGCGCAGAACCTCGCGCGGCACGCGCCCCTCCTGCTCCCAGGTGTCGTAGTTCGGCACGACCTCCGCGTCGAGGAAACGGCCGAAGCTCTCGGCGAGGTCCTGGTGGTCGGCGGTGTAGACGGCGCGCTTCATGAGGGGGTCCCTTCGGGGAGCAGCTCGCGGACCGCGGCGACGCCGTCGATCTGGGTGAGCGGGAACGGATGGGCGGGCGAGAGGGAGAAGCCGTCGACGCCGGCGTCCCGGTACTCCTGCACCCGGCCGGCGATGTCCTGCGGGGTGCCGATGAGCGCCCACCGCTCGACTTTCTCGAACGGCATGCCGTACTGGCGCTTGATGTGCTCGGCCGCCTGCTCGCGGCCGGTCGCGGCGTCGTCGGTGACGTTGATGAACGCGACGAGGGTGATCCCCGGGGCGGGGCGACCGTTCTCGGCGGCGAGGTCGGCGAGCTGCGCGCGGCACGTCGCGATGTCGGCGGGGTCCATCCACATCGGGAAGTAGGCGTCGCCGACGCGGGCGGCGCGCCGCACGGCCGCATCCGACCGGCCGCCGACGAGGATCGGCGGCATCGTCGGCGGGACGGGCGCGAGGCCGTCGCAGTCGACGGGGAGGATGCCGTCGGCGACCACCTTCTCCCCGCTCATGAGCCGCGGGAGGAGGTCGAGCGCGGCGTCGAGGCGCTTGCCGCGCTCCTTGCGGTCGATGCCGACCGCGCGGAACTCCGGCTCGTACTCGCCGCCGAGCCCCACGCCGAGGAGGAGGCGCTCGGGGTGCAGCGCCGCGAGGGTCGCGAGCTGCTTGGCGAGCAGCGTGATCGGCCGGAGCGTCGGGTTGAGGATCGCGGTCCCCAGCTTGATCGTCTCGGTGACCGCCGCGGCGATCGTGAGCGCCGTGACGGCCTCGACGACCGGCCGGTGGAAGAGGAGGTGGTCGGGCACCCAGACGTGGTCGAGCCCGGCGGACTCGGCGGCGCGGGCGGCCTCGGCGACGGGCGTGCCGTTGCCGAAGGCGTCGATCGTGGGGAGCGCGAGGCCGATGCCGGCCCAGGGCGGCGGGGTGCTCATGCGTGGTCGTCCTTGATCGTGGGGTCGGAGATCTCGAGGAGCGCGCGGC
>JBFIDS010000011.1:0-18097 GCA_041603715.1 Paraconexibacter sp.
CGACGCGGCGCTCGGCGGGGTCGTCGCCGACCGCGTCGTGCACCTCGCGCACCCGGCCGCGCCTCATCCGCCGGACGACCGCCCGCCGAGTGCGCTGATGCGCAGGTAGCGGGAGACCGCCTCCGCACGGTTCGCCGCCCGGAGCTTGCGCAGGATGTGCTTGACGTGGGACTTCACGGTCCCCTCGGAGATGACGAGCCGGCTCGCGATCCCCGAGTTCGTCTCGCCGGCCGCCATGAGCTTGATGACCTCGACCTCGCGCCGCGTGAGGAGCTGGTCGAGTCGCGACGGGCTCGACGCGAGCATCGCCGCGGCCCGTCCCGTCGTCTCCGAGTCATCGCCCTCGACCCCCGCGACCGCGATCTCCGCGTCGCACAGCTCGTCCATGAGCTGCTCCGTCGAGGCGACCATCCCGCGCACCTGATCGCGTTGCGCGCGCAGCCGCTCGTTGAGCAGCGTTCGCTCGTAGGCGTACCCGAACGCCTCCGCGAACGCCCACAGCACCTCGCGGTCGAACTCGTCGACGTGCCGGCGCTGGAGGTAGCGGTCGGCGTGGAGGAAGCCGATGACCCGGCCCTCCGGCATGATCGGCGCCGCGACGTAGGACCGTGTGTCGCAGGCCTCGACGATCGGGCGATGAACGCGCGGATCGTTCTGCGGATCGCTCACGACCATCGGGACGCGGCGGCGGATCATCTCGGTCTCGAGCAGCAGGTGCGTGAGGTCCGCCGGGTGGTTGCGGGAGAACTGGAGGAGCTCGGCGGCGCCGTCCGGGTCGTCCTCGATGTGGACGGCCTCGACGATCATCTGACTGTCGCGCACGCGGAAGAGCATTGCGCGGTCGAAGCCGCCGGTCCGGCACACCTCGACGGGGGCGCGGTCGAGGATCGCCGCGACTGACGACACCCCGCGCAGGCGGCTGAGCCCGGCCTGCACGTTGGTGAGCGCCCGCAGGCGCTCGCTCACCTCGTGGTCGCGGACGTCGCGCCGCAGGTCCTCGAGGTCGACGAGGAGGTCGCAGAGCTCGACGAGCTCCTCGCGCGGCAGGTCGGGGGCCGGAGCGCGGACCCTCCCGGCGAGGACCTGGCGCATCACGTCGAGCAGCTCCCCGAACACCGCCTGGCCGTCGAGCTCCCGCCCGCCGGCCCACGGGTCCCAGCCGAGCAGCGCACCGGCGCGGTCGATGATCGCGAGGCTGCGGACCTCCAGCCGGGCGTCGCGTGACGCCCCCGCCGACCGGGGGGGCCACGTCGCGGGCGGCGGCGGCAGATCGGGCGGTGCGCTGCCCGGGGACTCCATGCCCGCCTGTTGGCCTTTCCCCTCCTCGGCGCGTCGCTAGGCGTCGGGCGCGGGCGGGCGGCCGTTGCTGGCCGAGCCCTCCCAGACGCTGAAGTCGAGCGAGCGCAGGATCGGGACGATCCGCAGGAACTTGCGCACGGGACCCTCGTAGGCGAGCTCGCCCCGGGTGATCGCCATCGCCATCTGCTTCTCGCGCCGGATGAACTGCATGAACAGCTCCGGAGTCCCGTACATCTCGATCTCCGCGGTCCCGACGATGCGGGGCTCAGCGGTGATCGGCGCCTTCGTGAGATCGAGCGTCACGCCGACGGTGTCCGTGTAGTGGATGTGGACGGTCGTCTGGGCGAGCGCCATCCGGTCGACGAGCTTTGTCTCGTTGGCCGACTCGAAGAACCGAGCGGTCATGTCCGCCATCTTCTGGGGCTCGATGGTCATCGTCGGTGCTCCGCCTCCCGTGTGCATCTCGGTCACAGTGATCTCCTCCGCGGTCCGCGCCGGCGCCTCCCCGCGCCGGCCGCATCGACCAGTATCGTCGGTTTGTCGTCAAATGGGGAGGAGGTCGGTTGGCGTCCATCGCACCGACGCAGGATGAAGAGTGGAGTGAGGGTCCTCGGCTCGAGGCACCGGGCCTCGCCGATGCGATCCTCACGCTCTGGTGCCAGGCGGCGACGCTCGTGGGCGAGGCCGACCAGTCCCTGCCCGCGCCGATCGACGTCATCGGGGCGGAGAGCATGCTCGCGGAGATCGCAGCTTGGCTCGTCGCCGCTCTCGAGGCGGGGCCGGAGAGCGACCGGGTCGCCGCCGGGCGGCTCCTCGTCCGGCAGGGGCGGCTCGTCGCGGACCTGCGGGAGGAGACACTCGCGCGTCGCATCCGCGGGTTCGCCGAGGTGCACGCGGCTCTCGGGCGCCTGCGCAGCATGGGAACCATCGACCAGATGATGGAGCGAGCGCCGGCGGAGGCCGCCCGCTGCGGCTTCGACCGCGTCATGATCGCCCGGGTCGACAATGGCCACGCGGTCCCCGCGCACATCCACATGGACGGCGACCCGAAGCGGGCGGAGGAGATCCTCCGCGTCGGGCGCGCCCGGCCCACGCGGATCGACCACATGCTCCTCGAGTCCGAGATGCTGCGCCGCCGCGGGCCCGTCCTCGTCGTCGACGCGGCGAACGACCCGCGCGTGCACGAGGAGCTGATGCGCGCCGCCGACGTGCGGTCCTACGTCGCCGCGCCGATCATGCCCCAGGGTCGGGTGATCGGCTTCATCCACGCCGACTGCCACACGCAGCGGCGGACAGTCGACGAGTTCGACCGCGACCTCCTGTGGATGTTCGCGGAGGGCTTCGGTCACGCCTACGAGCGCGCCGTGCTCCTCGAGCGCCTCAGGGCGCTGCGCCAGGAGGTGCGTCGCGCGAACTCCTCGATCCTCGCGGTGATGGACGACTTCTGCGACGCCGAGGTCGAGATGACGCGCGCCGGCGCCGAGGACCAGGGTGTCGCCCGGACCGCCGCGGCGATGTTCGTGACGTCCGACAGTCGGGTCGAATCGCTCCTCACCCCGCGCGAGCTCGACGTCATCCGTCTCATGGCGACCGGGGAGACGAACGCAGGGATCGCGCGCCGCCTCGTCGTCGCGGAGGGCACGGTGAAGTCGCACGTCAAGCACATCCTGCGCAAGCTCCGTGCGAGCAACCGCGCCGAAGCGGTGTCGCGGTTCGTCCGGCTCAGCCAGAGCGACGGCAACCCCGGCTGAGAGCCCGACGGGGCGTCCGGTCGCGAAGCGCCGGGAGCCGGAGGCGCGGGTCATCCCGCCGGGTGCGGTCGGAGATTGAGCTGGTCGAGCGTGTCGTCCTGCTCGCGGACGAGTCGGTCGTAGGCATCGATCCCGCACCGTTCGACCGGGAGGTCGGCGGTGAGACCGGCGAGCTCACAGGCGGCCTCGCGGGCGCGCGGGGACCACTCCCGCACCCACCCCTGGATGAGCGCGCGGTTCGCCCCTCCGTCGCGGGGTCGTGCGCACGCCGACTTGATCGTGTGGTGCGTCCAGTCGCGGATCCACGCCTGACGGACCTGGGTCGGCCGCGCGAGGACCGGCATGAGCGGGTCCGCGTGCTGCTCGGCGAGCGTGATGCCCCACTCGCGGCGGATCATCTGACCGACGAGCGCGTCGACGCAGAGGTTCATCGCGATGAGCGTCTCGCCCCAGTCCTCGCGGACGGCGATCGCCGTGAGCACGCGGCGCACCGCGGTCCATCCGCTGCTCGCCTCCCACCGCGCGCGCGCCTCGTCGATGGGGATGACGCCGACAATGCGCTCGAGGTCCATCGTGTAGAGGACGAGCGCCTGCGCCTGCCGCGCGTGCATCGCCGCCTGCATGTCGAAGCTCCGCGAGATGGGCCCCCACTCGCAGCGCCGTGCTGCCCCGGCGACGACGTCGTGGGCGGTCTGGAGGTAGATCGCGCACACCTGCAGCTCGCGGCAGACGAACGCGACCCAGGACGGGTCGATCCCCTCGATGCTCTCCGAGCGCGTGAGGCGCTGAACGGCCGCCTCCATCCGCGCCGCCGCGGTGCCCTCGCGGTCGAGGGTCGAGCCCCACTGCTCCTGGACGGGGGTGAGGCTGATCGCCTGCGTTCCGCGCAGCGCGGTGCCCGAGGGCGTCGTGGGCCCAGGCGTCGCGACCGGCGCACGCGGCACGGGGCGGCTCTCCTCCAGGGCCATGGTGCGACCCTACGGCGGCCGGGTGTCCCGGGGCATAGTCCACGGGCGTCATCTTTCCCCCCCAGAAGGAGGATGCGTCCACTCCTCTCGTCACCCCGGGGGACGGGCGACCGCCGCCCGCGAGCGGCCCGCCCGCGCGAGAACAAGCCGGTCGGGGGGCCATGATCCTCCCTGAGGGGGATGGCGCCGGTTCCCGGCGCGCATACGGTCGACGCAACGGGTCCGACCCTCCTTCGTGCGAGGTGAGCCGGTCGGGTCATTCACGACACGAGGAGATAGGGAATGCCGTTCTTCAAGGACACCGAAGAGGTCAACAAGTACATCGGCGGTGTCTTTCACAAGTGCAAGGAGACGGAGGTCGGCCCGAAGATGGCGACGGCCGACATCGACCTCCAGATCTACTACACCGATCCCGAGGCGACGCTGCTCGTGAAGATGCACGGCGACAACATCGAGGTCGAGGCGGGCGCCGACAACCCGGATGCCGACGTCAAGCTCTTCATGCCGTCCGACATCGCCGACAAGTACTGGCGCGGCGAGTACAACCTCGCGGTCGGTCTCGCGAAGGGCCACGTCAAGGCGAAGGGCCCGGTCAACAAGATCCTCAAGCTCGTGCCGCTCACGAAGCCGGTCTTCCCGATGTACCGCGAGATGATCGCGGAGAAGGACAACGAGACCGCCAACGCGTAGGACGCCGTTCCGGTCGTCCCGGTCGCGGGTCCGCCCGCGCCGGGGCCGGCCGTCGCGCCTGCCGCTCCGGCCGGAGCCGGGCGCGCTCGCCGTCGCGCCCCCTGTGGAGATGTGATCCACCCGCGCCCGGCGGAAGTATGGTGCTCACATGGGCATGGGCTGGATGATCCTCATCTTCTTCGGCGGCATCATCGTGTTCTTCTTCGTCCTCGGGAAGATGACGTGGGGAACCGGTGCCGACCTCGTGGACTGGGACCCCACCGGCCGTCAGGCCGAGCGCTTCGCCGCCGAGGACGAGGACGCGGCGGACCTCCTCGAGATCACGAATCGCCGTCGGCGCGCCAACGGGCTGCCCGAGCTCTCGCACGACGACGTTCTCGCCGACATCGCCCGCCGGCGGAAGAACGAGATCTGAGCCTCTCGGGAGGGAGAACCGTCCGAAAGGGGGGTGCAGATCCCCCCCACGGGTTGCGGCAGTGCCCGCCGCCGTCGGAATAGACTCGCTATGCGGGGGGCGCCGGCGGCCTCCGCGTGTCATGTTCCCGCCGGGGAGGAGAGGAACGGTATGGCCCGAGGCTTCGGCAACGGCGGATCCAGCGCATTCGACGCGCAGCTCGAGGGAGGGCGTCAGCTCGATCCCGACAGCATGCAGCTGCTCGACCGCGCTGCCGATCACGCGGACGAACACGCGCTCCACCAGGGAACGGTCGAGCTCCAGGAGCGCGTCCCCGGTGAGTTCTGGTCGATCGAGACGCGCGGCGTCAAGAAGGCGTTCGGGCGGGCGAAGATCCTCCAGGGGCTCGACCTCGGCATCCCCGAGGGCATGGTCACCGTCGTGCTCGGCCCGTCGGGAACCGGCAAGTCGGTCCTCATCAAGCACATCATCGGCCTCCTCTTCCCCGACCAGGGAGAGGTGCTCGTCCACGGCGAGTCGCTGAGCAAGATGACGATGTCCCGCCTGCTGGAGGTCCGCAAGAAGTTCGGGATCCTCTTCCAGGACGGCGCGCTCTTCGGCTCGATGTCGGTCTACGACAACGTCGCCTTTCCGCTGCGCCAGCACACCGATCTCAGCGAGCCCGAGATCGCCGAGATCGTCAACGCGCGTCTCTCCGACGTCGGTCTCACGAACGCGAACAACCGCCTGCCCAACGAGCTCTCGGGCGGCATGCGCAAGCGCGCCGGCTTCGCGCGGGCCCTCGTGCTCGAGCCGGAGATCGTCATGTTCGACGAGCCGGACTCCGGCCTCGACCCCGTGCGAACCGCGCTCCTGTGCGAGCTCGTCACGCAGATGCACGAGCAGCACGGCGGCACCTACATCATCATCACCCACGACATCGAGTCCGCCCGGATCGCGGGCGAGTTCTTCGCGGTGCTGTGGAAGGGCCGCATCGTCCAGGCGGGGGAGAAGGAGGAGATGTTCAACTCCGACAACCCCTTCGTCCAGCAGTTCCTCAACCGCCGGGTCCAGGGGCCTCTCGGGATGGAGTAGCACGCAGGACCGGCCGCCCGTGGCCGGATGACCGAGGCCTTCTGGGGGAGGATCTCCCCCAGGGGGGGGATGTGTTCTCCCCCTCCGGCCGATTGGCCAGCGAACACGGGTCGAAGAGAGTAGTTGCACCCGAGGGGAGACGGGTGGCTGTCGCCTGATCCCCGTCGTGTCAAATCTTTAGGACGAGGAAAGGCATCAACGCCATGGCGACAGTCGCCAACAGAACGGTCGCACCGCCCGTTTCAGCGCCGCCCACGGCGCCGCGCCGATCGGCCAACTCCCGCATCGTCGACGGCCCTATTGGGGTCCTTGAGCAGATCGCGGGGATGATGGTCCTGATGGGGAAGGCCGCCGTCGCGACATTTACTCCGCCCTACAGTTGGAAGGAGGAGTTCATCGAGGAATCGTGGCTCATCCTGCGTCGCTGCATGATCCCGATGATCTTGAGCACCGTCGCCTTCGGCTTCGGGGCACCAGGGCTCCAGGCGTCGAACCTCGTCCAGATCTTCGGAACCGTCGACCGTGAGGGCGCGTTCTTCGTCATGGCCTCGATCCGCGAGTTCGCCGGGTGGATCAACGGCATGGTCATCGCCGGCGTCGCCGGCACCGCGATCTGCGCGGACCTCGGTGCTCGAAAGGTGCGCGAGGAGCTCGACGCGCTCGCGGTCCTCGGGCTCGATCCCGTCCGCACCATCGTCACGCCGCGCTTCCTCGCGCTCGGCATCATCACGCCGCTGATGAACATCATCGCGCTGGTGTTCGGGGTCCTCGGCGGCTGGTTCGCGGCCGTGCTCGTCTGGGGTGAGACCACGGCGGGCTACATCGCGACATTCTCGTCGAACTTCACGCTCCCCGACCTCCTCGGCTCGGTCCTGAAGACCACCGGCTTCGGCTTCATCATCGCCGTCGCCTGCTGTTACAAAGGCATGAACGTGAAGGGCGGCGCCGAGGGCGTGGGTCGCGCGGTCAACCAGGCGGTCGTCATCGCTTTCGCGGGGATCTGGGTCTTCAACTTCCTCTTCACCGCGATCCTGCTTGCCGCGTACCCCGAGACCGGCAACCTGCACTAAGGGAGTCAAGGACATGGAAGCTTCAGCTGTCAGAACTCCAAGGCTGCGGGGCGACCTCGCCCCCCAGTCCTCCACGGGAACGCGCGTCGCCACCGGCTTCGCCGAGCCGATCCGCGGGATCCTCGTCGAAGCGGCCGAGATGGGCCGGTTCTTCGGGCGTACAATCGTCGAGCTCCGTGGGGTGCTCCGGTACTCCTCGGAGATCATCCGGCAGGCAGGCATTCTCGTCACGGGCTCCGCCGCGATCATCGTCTTCATGGTCTTCATGATGGGCGTCGTCTGCGGGACCGAGGCCAACTACGTCCTCCGCGGATACGGGGCGACTGTGTACTCCGGCGTCTTCACGTCCTACTGCGCTATCCGGGAAATGATCCCGTACATGTTCGGCTACATCCTGTCCGCGAAGGTCGGGTGCGGCCTCGCAGCGGAGCTCGGGTCGATGCGCATCCAGGACGAGATCGACGCGATGGAGTCGATGGGCATCAACCCGATCCGCTACGTCGTGGCCACTCGCCTCGTCGCCGCCTGGATCGTCCTGCCGTTCATCTGGATTCTCGCGACGGCCGCACACTACGTCGGCAATTACCTCATTCTGATCGTGCAGATCGGCGAGGTGTCGCAGGGCGGCTGGGAGAACGTGCACTGGACGTTCTCGACGCCGATCGACTACGTCTACTCGTTGACCAAGGTCATGGTCACCGGCACCATCATCGTGATGCTCGGGATGTTCTACGGGTACCGCGCGAGTGGCGGTCCGGTCGGAGTGGGGACGGCGACGGCGAAGTCGATGATCCTCAACCTCATCCTGCTCCACGTCTTCGGCGCGGGTATGACGATGTTGTTCTGGGGCCTTGAGCCCAACGCCCCCGTCGGCGGCTGAGACAGGAAGGTCAAGCGAGCATGGCAATCGGAAACGCGCCCCGGGTCGACATCGACCCGGGCGAGGAGCAAGGGCAGCGAGGCCTGAGAAGGGCCGGGGCGTTCCTCATCGACAATCCGTGGGTTGTCGTCGGAGCGATTCTCGCTGTCATTCTCGCCTGGTGGATCGCCGGCACGCGCAGCCAGAAGTACGAGGTCCGCGCGGTCTTCGATGAGGCGGTCAGCCTTTACAGCGGACTCGACGTCCGCGTCGACGGCCTCGACGCCGGCAAGATCAAGAAGATCGAACACGTGGATGGCCAGGCGATCGTCACCCTCGGGATCGACGACGACGATGTCTGGCCCTTGCGCCGAGGCGCGACCGCCACGCTTCGCTTCGGCTCGACGATCGGTAACGGCACGCGCATCGTCGACATCGATCCAGGGCCCGCGGACGGCCCGGAGATCCCGAACAAGGGGATCATCGAGAACGCGCAGACGATCGAACCGACCGAGTTCGACCAGGTCTTCGACACATTCGACTCGGAGTCCCGCAAGGACCTCCGCCAGATGCTCGCGAACACCGCCGACACGTTCGGCCCGCGTCCTCGCCAGCTCGGCGAGGCGGTCGACGAGACCGGCCCCGGCCTGGATGCCATCGGCGGGTTCGCCCAGGACGTCGTCCGGGATGAGCCAGCACTGCGGGCGTTCGTCTCGAACACCCATCGCGTGACCCGCACCCTCTCGTCTCGGCGAGCAGATCTCTCCGGTCTCGTGGGCGTCGCCTCGGCGACCTTCGACGAATTCGCAGACAACACGCGCGGCATCGAGCAGAACCTCGACAAGTTCGGCCCAGCCGTCCGAGAGGCGCGGACGACACTGACCAGGCTCGACACGTCCGTCGACGTCCTCGACGCGCTCATTCGCGACCTGGGCCCTGGTGCCAAGGAGCTCAGCGCGTTGAGCAAGGATCTCCGACCGGTGCTCGCGAGCCTGAGCGACACTGTGCCGCAGGCGGTATCGACCTTCCGCACGACGCGCCGCGCTGCCCCGGCGATCACGAAGGTGCTCGAGGACGCGCAGCCGTTCTCCAAGGCAGCGACGCCCATGCTCGCCGACCTCGCCCCGATGCTGGCGTGCATCCGGCCGTACTCGCCGGAGATCGCGGGTCTCTTCACGACCTGGGCGAGCTGGTCGAAGAACTACGACAACGTCGGTCGCTACGGCCGCATCTTCGTCAACGCGGGACCGACCGCCCCCGCGGCCACCCCCGAGGCGATCACGCCCGAGGTGATCACCCGTGTCGCCGGCGAGGGCTACGCGCTCGTCCGCCCACCCGGCTACGGCGTCGGCAAGCCGATGTTCATGCCCGAGTGTGGCGTGACACCTGACCGTCTCGACCCGAGCAAGGATCCGGCCGTTCCATGATCTCCCGATTCGCAGCTCCTACGCTGCTGCTCTCAGTCCTCGCCGTGATCGTGGTCGTGATCGTGGGCAAGGTCAACGACAACGACAAGTACGTCGTGTTCGCCACCTTCTCGGACGCGGGCGGCATCCTCAAGAACTACAACGTCAAGATCGGCGGCGTGGAAGCCGGTACGGTCGAGGGCATCGAGCTCGACGATCAGGACAACGCGGTCGTCCGAATGGAGCTCGAAGAGGGTGCCGCCCCAATCGGGGCCGGCGCCACCGCCAAGGTGCGCCCGGTCAACCTGCTCGGCGAGAAGTTCATCGATCTCGACCCAGGGGACACGTCTGAGCCGCGCCCGTCGGGTACGGCCATCGCCAAGTCTGCGACCGACGTCCCGATCGAGCTCGACGACGCACTCAACATCCTTGACCCCGACACGCGCGGGGCGCTGCGGATCCTCATCAACGAGGCCGGCATCGCCATGAGCGGTCGCGGCAACGACTTCAACTCGGTGCTCGAGGAGCTCCCGCCCGCGATCGACGAGGCGGAGGAGGTCGTCGCCGAGGTCGCAGCCGAGAACCGCACGCTGGAGAACGCGATCGTGCGCGGCGACCGCGTCCTTGCGGCCGTCGAGTCGAAGTCCGATGACCTCGGTGAGCTCGTTGAGAGCGCCGCCGACGCGCTCGGCACGGTGGCCGACCGCCGTGCGCAGCTCGGCGAGACCGTCCGCAAGGCGCCCGGCGCGCTCGGCGCATTGCGCTCCACGCTCGCACGACTCGATGGCGCGGCCGACCAACTCACGCCGGCGGCATCGGATCTACGCCGCACGAGCCCGTCGCTCGCCCAGACGCTCTCGCGCACCCCGGCGTTCGCCAAGGACGCGGAGGACACCCTCGCCACGGCGACGCGCGTCGCACCGACGCTCTCGAAGCTCGGACGACGGAGCACACCGACGCTCCGGGCGCTCCGGCCGACCGCGGACAACCTCGCGCGCTTCATGTCGGACGCCGAGCCTCTCGTCGACGCGATCGACAACCGCAAGGGACTGCGGGAGGTCCTCGAGTTCATGAATACGTGGGCGAACGCGATCCGCGGGAAGGACGGTCTCGGACACACGTTCCGGATCCACCTGACCCTGGACGAGGAGATCATCACGAGCGCGCTCGCGAAGTATGCGGGAATCGACGCACCGGCCATCGGCCCCGCTCCGCCTAACGGCGGGTCAGATCAGACATCGAACGACGTTCCCGCGGGTCCTGTCGTCCGTACGCCGTCGAGCGAGCCGAAGGCGGCTACTCCCGAGAAGAGGGACCCGACTCAGCTCGTCAAGCCGGCGCTCGGCGGGGTCACGAAGGGTCTGCAGGACGTCGGCAAGTCGGTGGAGGATGCCGTGAGCAATCTCACCGGTCGACTCGAGAAGGGCCTGAAGGGTGGGCTCCTCAAGGGCGGCGAGCGCTCGGCGCAGCCATCGGCACCGAGTGACGCGACCAAGCTGTTCAACTACCTCCTGGGTCCGTGATATGAAGACTCGATTCAAAGAGCGCCCCGTCGCCCAGCAGCGGAGCCGTGGCTTCATGATCGGGCTCGGCCTGTTCGGCCTGTCCGCCGGCCTCGTGCTCATCGGCATCGGCTTCAACGCGCCGAACAGCATTCCCGGACGGTCCTACTACACGGTTCAGGCGGAGTTCGCCAACGCGGACAACATCTCCAACCACGGCCAGGTTCGCCTCGGCGGCCGGATCGTCGGCCAGGTCCTCAACCCGCGTGTAGAGGACGGAAAGGCGGTTCTCGACCTCCAGATCGATCCCGCCTATGGACCGCTGCCCGTCGACACGACAGCGGAGGTTCGGCCTCGCTCCGCCGTCGGCGTCAGATTCGTCGACCTCGTGGCCGGACGGTCGAGTGAGACGATCCCCTCCGACGGTCGGATCCCCGCCTCGCAGACGGCCTCGACGACGACGCTCGACGAGGTCCTCGGAACCTTCGACCCGGAGACGCAGAAGCGCACGCAGAAGTTCCTCACGGGCCTCGGCACCGGCCTGGCGGGCCGGGGCGAAGACCTCAACGACACAATCGCCGAGGCTCCGGAGACGCTCCGCGGCGTCGAGTCCGTCGTCGGGGCGATCGCTGACCGGCCGGGTGCCACGCGCAAGCTCATCCGCGGCGCCGGGACGATCTCCGATGCGTCCGACCCGGTACGCAACGCGATCCGTGACGGCTTCGAGCCCGGTGCTCAGGCGCTGCGCCCGTTCAGCGAGCGCGGCGACCGCCTGCGCGGGGCGCTCGACGCCGCGCCGTCGTCCCTGGACACGCTTTCGGGACGGCTTCCCGCAGTCACGTCGTTCGTCGCGGAGCTTGAGGGCTTCAGCCGCGAGGCGCGCCCGGTCCTGCGCGATGCGCCGCGCGCGCTCGTGCAGACCTCGGCCCTCCTGCGCGAGGCCCGCCCCGGTCTGCGCGACGCCGACGCGACGCTGCGCAGCGCGCAGCGTGCGACCGATCCGGCGCTTCAGCTCCTGGCGACAGTGCGCCCCGTCCTCCCGCAGGTCGACTCGACGGTCGACAATGCGACACCGATCACCGACCGTCTCGGCGCCCACGGCTGCGACATCATCGCGTTCGGCAAGTCTTGGCAGGAGATCTTCGGATACGGGACGTCCGGCGGCTCGTACCTGCGGTTCAACATCATCTCGCCGAGCACCGAGTCCGTCGTCGGCCTGAAGGATCCGCTCAACCTCCCCGTTCGCGGAGTGCCCTACCCGGCGCCATGCCAAGGGCGCAACATCAAGATCGGAGGGACCCGATAATGGCGCGCCTGATCAAGGGCCGGTTCGAGTATCGGCCCGGTATGCACCGGCCGAAGACCAAGCGCAACGGCGCGATCTTCATCCTGGGTGTGTTGGCGCTCGTCGCCTTCATGTACACGGGTGGCACCATCCCGCTGTTGCCCAAGGGCGGTGAGGTGATCAAGGCCGAGTTCAGCAGCGCGGCCAACGTCACGACCAAGACGCCTGTGCGTGTGCGCGGCGTCGATGTCGGCAAGGTCGAGAAGGTGGAGCGCCGGCCGGGCGGTCGAGGCGTCGTCGTCACGATGCGCATCGAGGACGGCAAGGGCGTCGACCTCCGCCAGGACGCGCGGGCTGACATCTTGTGGCGCACGCTCCTCGGCTTCGCCTTCTACATCCAGCTCGAGCCCGGTGCTGAGGAGGAGAAGCTCAGTGCGACGATCCCCATGGACCGCACGACGACCCAGGTCGAGCTCGACCAGGTGCTCGCCGACGTCGACAGGCCCAGCCGGGAGGGGGTCCAGGAGATCCTCGCCGAGTTCGAGACCGGTTTCGATCAGGGCAGTGATGCGGGCGACGTCGTCGACCGGCTCGCTCCCGCGATGCGCAACGTGGCCCCCGCACTCGACGGCTTCCGCGGAACGGAGAGCGGCGACCTCACCGATCTCGTGCGCGACGGCAGCCGCCTGATGGGCGCTCTGGCCCGCAACGAGAGAGAACTCGGAGAGGTTGTGAAGAACGCGAACACCACCCTCGCCGTCACGGCCGCGCAGCGCGCGTCACTGGGAACCCTGTTTCGGGAGGGGCCGTCGACGTTGGACGAGACGCGCACCACCATGGCTCGGGTCCGCACGACGCTCGGCGTCCTCGACCCGATTGCCGAGAAGCTGCGGCCGGGTGCTCGGGATATCGACGACGCATCCGTCGCGCTCCGCCCGGCGCTCCGCCGGCTCGATCCTCTCCTCAACACGGCCAAGCCCGCCCTCCGCGACCTCTCCCCGGCGGTCCGCCGGCTGGGAGTGGCCGCGAAGGAGGGTTCCACGCTGATCGCCCGTCTCGACCCGACGGTCGATCGGGTCAACGAGACGATCATTCCTGGCCTGAACAAGAAGAACCCGGAAACGGACCTCGAGGTGTTCCAGGCGATCGGGCCGGCGCTCGCGACGGTCGCCTCCAGCGCGTCGCAGTTCGATCGAAACGGCTATGTACAGCGCTTCACCGCGGTGACGCCGAACGAGGAGTCGTTCTCGGACCTGCCGTGCAAGGCGAACCTGATCGCGGGGTCGCTCGACTGCTCGGATATCCAGTACGCCGTCGGCTCGCTGTTGGGTCTCAACGCTCCTCCGGGAGCAATCGGAGGCGGCCGCGACGACGCGGTGCTCACTCCGTCCCCGACGAAACGCCGCCGCAGCAAGACGGCCGCCGCGCGTAAGAACACCGACTCCGCCGGCAGCCGGGGCGACCTGAACGACGCGACCGACGTCCTGAACAACCTCGTTGACGTGGTCGGAGGTATCTTGTGAGTTCCCGTCTGCTCCTCGAGATTCGGCGCTCGCTGCGCCCGTTTCTCTTCCTGCTCCTGCTCGTCGCCCTCGGAGTCGCCGCGTTCGCGGGGATCTTCCGCAACCTGACGTTCGAGCGACCCTGGCAGGACTACCGTGAGATCCGGGCGGAGTTCGACGACGTCAAGGGCGTGTTCCCCGGTGGACACCAGGTTCGCATCAACGGCGTCAAGGTCGGCATCGTGTCAAAGGCGGACCTCGTCGACGGACGGCGAGCGGTCCTCACCCTCAAGCTCGAGGAGAAGTGGGGCCCGATCTACAAGAACGCGAAGCTCCGCATCCGCCCGGTGACGCCACTGCAGGACCTCTACGTGAACATCACCGACCGCGGCGACGCCGCGTCCGGTGAGGCCACGGAGGGCGACGTGATCGCCGCGGAGAACACGTCGACGCCGGTCGACATCTCGCGCGTCCTCAACACGTTCAACGCCGACACGCGCGAGCGGCTGGCGATGCTCCTCACAGAACTCGGCACGGGGCTCGGCGACGCCGGCGGCGAGAAGCTCAAGGCCGCGTTCGCCGAGATCGCGCCGTTCCTCTCCGTTGCTGAGGAGGCCACCGAGGTTCTCGCACGGCGCGCTCGCAACGTGCGCCGCATCGTCCACAACTTCGGCGACCTCAGTGCTGAACTCGCCAAGCGCGACAAGGACCTCAACCGGTTTGTCACCGAGGGCAACGCGACGCTCGGGCAGCTTGCGAGCGACGACACCGAGCTCGCCTCGACGTTCCGTGGAATCGCGGATCTGCTCCCGGTGATGCGGAGCTCCTTCGTCAGCGTGCGCGACCTCACTGGGGAACTCGACCCCGCACTCAAGAGTCTGGAGCCGGTGGCCGACGAACTCCAGGAAGGCCTCAAGGGCCTCGAGGACTTCGGCAAGGATGCGCTGCCGGCCGCCGTGGCCTTGCGCCCGGCAGTCAACGACCTCCGAACCATGGCACGTGCCCTGTCGCCCACATCGCTCAGTCTGCGCACCGCCCTCGGACGGACCGCAGAACAGTCACCGTCCTACGACGAGCTCACGAAGACGATTGCGCCGTGCATGGACATGCTCGACGAGTTCTTCAACAACACGCTGTCCGTCCTCAAGTACGAGACGGCCCAGGGTTCCTACCCGCGTTCCGCGGTCTCGATCGGGCTCGATTCGGTCGGACGCGGCGCGGTTCCGGGCACTACTCGTCGACTCGCCACCTGCGTCGACGGACAGGGAGATTAAGCACATGGTTGCTTCCAACCTCAGAATGAAGACGTTCGGGCTGATCGCGTTCGTGCTCGTGTGCATGCTGACGCTCGCCTACCTCTACCAGACCGCCGGCGGTCGGATCCGCTTGAGCCAGCCCTACAACGCCAAGGCGCTCGTCCCCGACACGTTCAACATCGTCCCGAACTCCGACATCCGCAAGGACGGGGTCACGATCGGTCGCGTCAAGACCGTCGAGCCCAGCGGCCAGGTCGGCGAGGTCCTCTTCGAGATCGAGGACGAGGACCACGCCCAGCTCTACCGCGATGCGACTGTTAAGGTCCGCACGAAGACCCTCGTCGGGGAGAGCTACCTCGAGGTCGACGCGGGCGATCCACGCACGGGTGAACTCCCGTCGGGTGCGACGCTCCCCTTGGAGCAGGCCGTCGAGTCGGTTCCGCTCGAGCGGATCCTGTCCACGCTCGACGGGAAGACTCGCGAGGAGGTGCGTCGCAACCTGGCGGGTCTCGGTGAGGGTCTGGACGGTCGAGGCGGCGATCTCAACCGCACGTTCGGTGCCATGAAACCGTTCGTCGCGAGCACGGGCGGGCTCGTCCGCGCCCTCGAGCCGCAGAAGCAGCAGCTTGCCGCGCTGATCGGCAACACCGGTGAGGTGCTCGAGGCGTTCGGTGAGCGTGAGACCGCGTTCCGCGAACTCGTCACCGACGCCAAGCAGACCGCGGAGGCGGTCGCCGCGCGCGACACCAAGCTCGCTGAGGTCATCGACGAGCTCGAGCCGACACTCGAGCGCGCCGAGTCGAGCGTGGCGAAACTCTCCAGCTTCTCGACCCGCGCGACCCCCGTGACACGCGACCTCAAGGTCGCGGCGACGAACCTCGGCCCCGTCGTCGAGGATCTCGGACCGACCGCTCGCCAGACCCGGACGCTGTTTAACGAGCTGGAGCCGTTCCTCGACCGGGTGGAGCCGTTGCTCGACGAGCTCCGTCCCGCCTCGGGCTCCTTGCGTGAACTCGTCGGCCCACTGGATGCCGTCCTGCGCCAGGCGAATCCGATCGCGAACTTCCTCAAGCCGTACGATCGCGAGCTCGCTGCGTTCTTCTCGAACGTCGGTGACATCGTCTCCGCCGACGCGGTCGGGAACCGGGGCCGCGTATTTCCGGTCCTCAATGCCAATTCGCTGACCGGGCTCAACTCCGTGCCCTCCCGCCTCGTGGACGCGCTCGTGAGCGAGCTGGGCCTGCAGGAGCTCTACAACCCCGGGGTCAACCCGTATCCGAAGCCGGGCACCGTCGGTGACCCGAAGGCGGGTGACGGCACCTACCCTGCGGTCGCCGCCGACGAGTAGCCGCAGGCGATCCCCGCCACGGATGCGCCGCCGGCTGGGGATCGCCTTCGCCGTAACGTTGCTCGCCGCATCTGCGGCAAGCCAGCTCACAACCACGCCCGCGTCCGACCTTCTCGTCCGGGAAGGTTCGGACATTGGGAGGGCTGGCGCCCTTCTCGACGAGCGCTTTGGCGGCGAACCAATCGTCGTGTCGCTCGAGAGCGACCTGGCCAACACGCTCGAGCCGCGCAACCTCGTCGCGCTCCTTGAGCTGGAGGGTCGCATCGCCAAGCTCGACGGCGTCCGTTCTGTGTACGGGCCCGGCACGTTCATCAACCAGACGATCGTCCAGTCCGAGGCGCTCATCGAGCGCGAGTTGGGTGACATCGCGAAGACGAGCGAGGCGGCGGCGGAGGGCGCCCGTGCCGAGGCCCTGCGGCGGGGCCGCAGTCGCGAGCGCGCCGACGCGATCGCCGAGTCGACGCTCGACCGCGCGTTGGGCGCACAGGCCGGGGAGTACCGCGAACTCCTCGTGCGGCTCGGGTCAGTCGGCGCTCCCGCGCTCTCCAACACGAGCTTCGTCAGCGCACTCGTCTTCGGGCCCTCAGCCGAACCCAAGATGCGCTTCCGATGGCTCTTCCCGGACCGAGAGCACGCGCTGGTCCTGGTGCGGCTCGACCCGTCGCTCGGTGAGTCAGAGACGCTTGCGCTGGGGGACCGCCTCCGCCGACTCGTCGACGGCGCAAAGCTTCGTGAGGTGACGATCGAGGTTGCGGGCTTCCCCCTGCTCGCGGCTGGCCTGGAGCGGGAGACCCGCAGCGAGATCCTCCGGCTCGCGCCAGTCGCCATCGGCGTGATGGCCCTGCTCCTCCTCCTGGTGCTGCGACAGCGCCGCGGGCGCTTCGTGCCTCTCGTCCTCGCGCTCGGCGGCACGCTCGTCGCCGTCGGCCTCAGCTGGCCGCTCGGGCTGGGGCTCAGCGTTGCGACGGTCGCGGCGCTTCCTGTCGTCCTCGGCCTCGGATTGGACTTCGCGGTCCAGTTGCAGGCACGCTTCTGGAAGGAAAGGGCCGCGGGTCGTGGTCCAGGCGAAGCCGCCGCGGCTGCGCGTGCCGCGGTCGGCCCGACCCTCGGGCTTGCGGCCGGCGCGATGACGGTCGCGTTCGCGGTCCTGGTCACGGCCGGCGTGCCGCTCCTCGACCGCCTCGGCGCGGTCCTCGCGCTCGGCACCCTTTCAACGCTTGGCTTCGCGCTGCTCGCGGGCCCCGCGCTCCTTGTCGTACTCGACCGAGGTGCCGTCCCGCCGATCGCGCTCGGTGAACGGGCGAGGCCACCGCGGTGGGCGATGCGGCCGATCGTGCTCGCCGTGATCGGCGGCCTCGCGATCGGCGGGCTTGCGATCAGCGGGCAGACACGCTTGCAGACCGACTTGCCGAAGCTCGCTCCTGATGGCATGGCGGAGCTCGAGAGGACGGAGGCACTCCAGGAGTCGCTTGGGACCGGCGGCCAGGTGCGCGTCGCGATCCAGGGCCCGGACGTCACCGATCCGGCGGTGATCCGCTGGCTCGGTGCGGCGCGGGATCGGGTCGTCGAGGCCGTCCCGGAGCTGCGCCCGGGGCCCGCGCTGTCTGACCTCGTCCTCGCCGGCAGTGACCCAGAAGCGGTCGATCGTCAGGCGGTCGACGGAATCCTGCGC
>JBFIDS010000012.1:0-17759 GCA_041603715.1 Paraconexibacter sp.
CCGGGCGCGCTCGACCGCGACCTGCAGGGTGAACGTGAGCTGCTTGTTCACCCGTGCGCGGACGCGGTAGATCGCGACCGGGTCGGCCGGATCGGTCGGGCGCGGCAGCGTCACCGTGATCTCGCCCTTCTTGTTGATGCGGCGCGTCGCGACGTTGCGTCGGTCGGTGCAGCTCGTCTGGCGCTGGACACGGACCACCGGCGAACGGCGGCGGCCGTTGAGACGCACGACGAGGCGGACACCGCCCTTCACGTTCCTGCGGCTCACGATCGTGTACTGGCGCTGGAGCTTGAACGCCTGCGAGCGCGTGCCGCTCGGCAACGTCGCCGTGTAGCGGACCTTCGAGCGTCGCTTCGTCGAGGGCGCCTTCACGGTCGCGGCGAACCGGCCGTCCTTCGAGATGACCGCGCTGCCGACGCGGCGCGACCCGTCGCGCAGGATCACCCGCTGACCGGCGAACGTCGTGCGCGCGATGCCGGTGATGCGGACCCGCCCCTTCGGTCGCGCGAGCACGTCGAGCAGCGTGAGCGGCCGATTGCACAGCGCCACCGGCACGCTCGGGCCGGGCGCCGGGGTCGTCCCCGGCACCGGGCCCGCGGGCCCCGGGGCGGGCGGGACCGGCGGCACCGGCGGGAGGACGGGCGGGTCGGGATCGACCTGGCGGTCGAAGGCGACGAGCGCCGTGCCGGAGACGTACACGCGCCGGCCGTCGGGGGCCATGAGCGTCGTGTTCGCCGAGGACAGTCCGCGACCGAGACCGCAGTCGGCGGTGGGGGTCTGCGTGATGCAGCCCCGCGCACCGGGCCGCTGGACCGGGTTGCCGTCGGGTCCGACGTCGAGGACGACGACCCCGCCGGAGCCCTGGGTCGCCGCGTAGAGCTGAGTGCCGTCCGGGCTGAGGACCGGCGCCTTCACCGTCCGCAGGGCACGGCCCAGCGTGCAGTCGGCGATCGCCGGGGCGCCGTCGTGCTGCACGCAGGAGGCGGCGCCGGTGCGCTGCGTGATGCGCCCGTCGGGCGAGCGGTCGAACGTCGTGATGGCGCTCGAGCCCTGGGCCGCGGCGTAGGCGCGCGTCCCGTCGGGCGAGATCGCGAGGCCTACGACGGTGCTCAGGCCGCGGCCCGTCGCGCACCCGTCGCTTCCGCTGCCGTTCACACAGCCGTCCGTGCCCGCCTTCTGCGCGAGCGTGCCGTCCGGGGCGATGTCGAACACCGAGACGCCGGGGCCGGTCACGTAGAGCGTCTTGCCATCGGCGGAGACGACGAGCTCCGCCGCGTTGGGGAGGTTGCGTCCGTTCGTGCAGCCCTCCCCGCCGACCTGGGTCACGCAACCCGCCGCCCCCGCCTTCTGCGTGAGCGTGCCGTCGGGCTCGCGGTCGAAGACGGCGATCCCGTCGTTGGTCCCCTGTGAGAGGACGTACGCGTGCTGCCCGTCCGGCGTCATCTCGACCGCGACCGGCACGTCGAGTGCCCGGCCGTCCTCGCAGGCGATGCTGCCGGTGTCAGCGATGCACCCGTCCTGCAGCGCCTTGCGGGACAGCGTGCCGTCGGGCGCACGGTCGTAGGCGACGATCGCGTCTTGGAACGACGAGGTCGCGTAGACGTTGGCGCCGTCCGGGCTCACGACCGCGTCGGACGCGTTTCCCTGACCGGTGACGAGCGTGCACCCGTCGGTCGCCGAGTGCACGTAGCAGCCCCCGGCGCCCGCGCGGGCGCTGAGCGTCCCGTCGGCCGCCCGGTCGAGGAGGAGCAGCCCATCGAGGTTTCCCGCGTAGACGTGGGTGCCGTCCGGGGAGAAGGCGTAGGGCTTGGCCGCCGAGTCGCCGCGGCTGTCGGCGCATCCCTCGAGGGCCTGATCGTGAAGGCACCCGTCAGGACCAGGACGCAGGGTGAGATCACCGGGCGCCGCCGCCGCCGGTGCGGACAGCGCGAGCCCGAGCGCGGTGGCGCAGAGCCCCATCGTGATGATCCGTCGCGGGAGTGGTCCTCCGCGCGGTCGGTGCGGATGCGGAGGTGCAGCGTACGTGCTGTGCATGTGAGCGCAACCGGGCGGACCGCCCCGAGTTACGCGGGACGACTCAGCGCAGCGTGATCCTGCGCGTCGCGACGGGACGGTCGGTGGCCGAGCCGCCTCCGACCGCGCGGACCGTGAGGCCGGCGCGGCGCACCTTTCGCAGCCAGCGTCGGCCCTCGCGGCTGAGCGGGACCGACACCCAGCGCGCGGAACCGGGCCGCACCACGAGGCGCCGCGTCGCGACCCGTAGCGTGCGCATGCCCTTGCCGTCGGCGCGGCGCACGCGGCTCGTCGCCGTGACGCGCACGACCATGCGCCGTCCGGAACCGCCGACGCGCATCCGCAGCGCGCCGCGCCTCAGCGCGGCCGGGCGGGAGAACAGCGTCGCGCTGCCGAGGCGCACCCGCGACTTGCCCATGGGCTTCGGGCACACGCCCAGCTCGTCGGCGACGGCGCGGTAGAGCGCCTTCCACTCCGCCGAGAAGAACTCGGTCGCGAAGCCGTAGGAGGCGGGGTCGGTGACCGGGCCGTCGTCGGGCCGGACGTCGGCCCCGAAGGCGTGGGAGAGCCGCACGCCGGTGAGGCAGTGGTCGGGCGAGACGGAGATCTTCTGGCCCTCGAAGCCGGAGGCCTCGTAGCTGTTCGCGGTCGGGCCCGACCACCACTGGTAGGCGTAGCGCCCCTTCGACAGCTCGGTGTGCGCCGTCGACTCCCGCGTCCACGCCTCGGGCACGACCTGCTTGCCCTCCGGGGTACGCCCGCCACGGCGGAACAGCTCCCCGAACCGCGCGAGGTCGAACACGCGGGAGTAGAGGCCCTGCGAGGCGAGCGCGTCGCCGACACGGTCGGTGATGATCCGCGCGTCACCGGCCATCCCCGCGGGCTTCCAGAGCTTCTCGGAGATGACGACGTTGAACGGCTGGCCGTAGACGGTCTCGACGAGCCAGGCGAGGACCTGGGTGTTCCCGCTGTTGTAGGAGAACTTCGTGCCCTGCTCGGCGACCTTCGGCAGCGACTTCAGGAACTCGTTGCGGCCCTGGCCGAGCTGCCCGCCGGTGACGAGGTCGAGCGCCGCCTGCACCCACTGCTGGACCTGGGTGTTCACGGCGAGGACCGGCGTGTCCTCGTCCCAGTGCACGCCCGACTCCATCTCGAGCAGGTTGCGGACCGTCACGCCCTCCCACGCGGTGCCGCGCAAGTCCGTGATGTAGGTGTCGATCGGGTCCTCGACGGAGCGCACCTTGCCGTCGGCGATCGCGATCCCGACGAGCGCGGAGATGAACGACTTCGTCACCGACCACGGCTGGTGGCGCACGTCGGCCGACCAGCCGTTCTCGTAGAAGTCGGCGATGACGCGCCCCTGGTGGACGAACGCGACGACGTCCGACTCCGTCGTGCGCATGAACTGGCGGATCGACTTCCGCGCGCCCCGCCACTCGTAGGTGAGCGCGCCGAGGTCACGGTCCTGCCGGGGCAGTGCCGCGGCCGTCGTGCCGTTCGCGATGAGCGAGGTCGGCAGGAAGGCGTTCGGGGCGACGACGTCGATCGGCGTGGGAAGGACGATCGAGCCGGACTGCAGCAGGTTGGACACGATCGCGACCCAGAAGTTCGGGTCGAGCATGACGTCCGTGCGCCCCGAGAGGAGGTCGCCCGGAGCCGGCACGTTGAAGAACGGATCGACCGGGTCCGGGGCGGCCCGCAGGCTCGCTCCCGGGATCTGCGCGACGACCGTGCGTGCGGCGGCGGCGCGCGTCGCGTCGGACGGCGCGGGCTGCGCGAGCGCCCCGACCGGGACGAGCGCGAGCGTCCCCGCCACCGCCGTGACCGCCAGACCGAGCCTCTTGCGCATCCCTGCCCCTCTCCCCCGTGCCTCCATTGAACGGAAGCGTACACATGACTCTCGGGCCGTGTCGTGGTCAGGACCCGTCGTCGATCACGACCCGCGTGTCGACGGGGAAGTCGTGCAGTGCGCGGTTCTCGTCGTCGACGAACGGCCAGAACCAGTCCACGAGGTACGCGGCGCCGACGGTGATCGCCGCCGCGACGCCCACGGCGATCGACTTCACGACGACCTCGCGCAGCATCGCGGTGCCGAGGTCCATCGGGAGGCGGTCCGCCCGCACGACCCGGACGCCCGTGATCCGCTTTCCGACGGTGCGCCCGTCGGTGCGCCAGAGCATGAGCGGCTGGTAGACGATCGTCGCGAGGACGGCGAACGCGAGCCCGAGGAGGAACGTGATGGCGACGGCGGCCACGTCGGCGACGTCGTCCCCGGCCGAGAGGGACAGCCCGACGACGAGGGCGGGGACGAGGAAGGCGCTCGCGATGAGCAGGACGATGAGCCCGTCGAGTGTTGCGGCGATCGCTCGGCGTCCCCACGGGGCGAGCTCGAGGGGCCGCGGCCCGGCGTCCCAGCGCGGCGGGCGCTCCGGACGGCCCGCGAAGGCACCCGGTGGCACCGGCCCCTCCCCGTAGCCGCGCGCGGGACCCGGACGAGGCGGCGCGGGCCCGGGCCCCTGCGCATCCTCGCCCCGGCGCGTCGTCGGCCGGCCGAACGCGTCGCGCTCGCTCACAGCGTCACGACGTCACCGAAGTGGGCGCTCCGACCGGGGTGGGCGGCTCGTGGCCCAGGACACGCTCCTCACCGCGGCGCAGGACCCGCAGGGCGAGCGCGAGCGCCGACAGCATGAGAAGGGTGGCGAACGTGACCTGCACGGACACGATGCCCTCCTCGGACCAGTAGACGTCGTCGAGCTTGAGGAGAAGCGCGGACTCGTCGAGCGTGAGCGCGACACCCACGCCGAACGGAACCGCGAGGTACGGCTCCAAGTGCTCGCCGCGCGAGATGATCGAGGCGCCGCCCGCGAGGAAGGCGAGCACGATGCCGGGCACGAAGTGGTGGACGTGGTGCTCGCCCACGATGAGATTGCGAAACGGCCCGAAGCGCCCGCGACGGCGGATGGCCGCCGTCGAGGCCCGGGCGATGCCGAACGTGAGCGTGAACGACACGAGCAGGTTGAAGAGGGCGTTCTCGCGGTTCGAGCCGCCCTGGTAGCCGGCGACGGCGACCTCGACGGTCTGCTCGATGGCCTGCTCGAGGGCGAGCCCGACGTCGAGCGTCTCCGCGGGCAGCGGGGCGTCCCCGCGCCGCCACACGCGGGCCACCTCGACGACCACGACGGCCGCCGTCGCGACGAGGGCGGCCGCCCCGAGCGCGATCGTCCGCCGCTCCGCGACCTCGCGCCGCCGCCGCGCGCTCGGGAGCTCGATGGCCCCGGGGCGCTGAGGGACCTGAGCCGCCACCCGCCGCAGGGCGGACCGCGTAGAGGTCCCCCCTGCCCGGCGGATCAGCTCCACCGCTCGAGCAGCTCCGAGTCGGGGACGCGTCGCACGACGCGCGCGGGGACACCCATCACGACCGCCCGGGCGGGGACGTCGGCGGTGACGACCGCGCCCGCGGCGACGAAGGCCTCCTCGCCGATCTCGACCCCCGGCGTGAGGACGGCGCCGCCCCCGACGCGGCAACCGCGACGCAGGGTGACCCCGCGCAGCGATGCGCCCTGCTTCTGGCGCCCCATCGTGTCGTCGTTCGTCGTGACCGCGCCCGGGCCGATGAAGACGTCCTCCTCGACGAGGCTGCCCGCGGTGAGGTAGACCTGGGACTGGATGCGGACCCGGGCTCCGATCGTGACGTCGGGGTCGACGGTGACGCCGCGTCCCACGACGGTGTCGGGCCCGATCATCGCCCGCTCGCGGACGACCGCGCCGTCCCCGACGATCGAACCGGGCCCGATCTCCGCGCCGGCGAAGACGATCGCATGCGCGCAGACCGCCGCGCCCTCGCCGATCCGCAGGGGCGCCGGCGGCGGGCTGCCCGCGAAGCTGGAGCGCGGCGAGAGGGTCGGGGGCTTGCCGAGGACGACGAAATCCTGGATCCGCGCCCCGGAGGCGATCCGGACGTCGTCGTGGACCACGACGTACGAGCCGAAGCTCACATCGGCGGCCACCTGGGCGGAAGGGCGCAGGACGAGGCCCACGGCGTCGGGGAAGTCCATCGGGATACCCTACCCAGCGCCTGTGGACTCGACCTCTCAGACTCCGGTCCTCCGCGGCGCGGTCCTCGGCCTCGGCATGATCGGCCGCCACCACGCCCGGCTGCTGCAGACCTCCCCGCAGGTCGCGTTCGTGGGCGCGGTCGACCCGGGCGGTGACGTGCACGCCGCGGTCCGCGATCCGGCCCAGGTGCTCGGCTCCATCGACGAGCTCCTCGCCGCCGGGCCGCCGGACTTCGCGATCGTCGCCGTTCCCACCGAGGAGCACCTCTCCGCTGTCCGGGCCCTCGCGGCCGCCGGCGTGCACGTCCTCGTGGAGAAGCCCCTCGCCGCGACGGCCGACGAGGCCCGCGAGCTGATCGACGTCGTGCGAGCGGCGGGGGTCCGTGCGGCGGTCGGTCACGTCGAGCGCTTCAACCCCGCGCTGCTCGAACTGCGCCGCCGCGCCCAGGCGGGCGAGCTCGGCGAGATCTTCCTCATCGCGACGGAGCGCGTGGGGCCGTTCCCGTCCCGCATCCGCGACGTCGGCGTCGTGAAGGACCTCGCGACGCACGACCTCGACCTCGTCCGCTGGCTCGGGGGTGCGCCGGTCGCGCGGATCGCCGCGGAGACCGCGCACCGCATGGGCCGCGCGCACGAGGACCTCGTCCTCGCGACGGGACGCCTCGCCAGCGACGTCGCGTTCAACTGCGTCGTGGACTGGCTGAGCCCGACGAAGGTCCGCCGCACCCGGGTCCTCGGCGAGCGCGGGATGCTCGTCGCCGACACCCTCACCGCCGATCTCACGCTCTTCCGCAACGGGGACGTGCGCTCGTCCTGGGAGTCGGCGACGTCGCTGCGCGGGGTGAGCGAAGGCGACATGACCCGCTTCGCCCTGTCCCGCCGCGAGCCGCTGCTCGTCGAGCTGGAGACGTTCTGCGCGCACGTGCGCGGGGAGGACGCGGCCGTCGTCACCCTCGAGGAGGGCCTGGAGACCGTCCTCGCCGCCGAGGCCGCGCTCACGGCCGCCGCGACCGGCGAGACCGTGAAGATGGACATCGGCCCGTGAGGGCCGTCGTCGTCGCGCTCGGCAAGATCGGGCTGCCGATCGCCGCCGCGATCGCCCGGGCCGGACACGACGTCGTCGGGTGCGACGTCGATCCCTCCGTGGTCGACGCCGTGAACGCCGCGCGCGAGCCGTTCCCCGGGGAGGCCGGGCTCGGGGACGCGCTCCGGGAGACCGTCGGCAGCGGCCGTCTGCGCGCGACGATGGACACCGCGGCCGCGCTCGCCGCGGGGCCCGATCTCGTCATCGCCGTGCCTCCGCTCGTCGTCGACGAGTCGGCGCGACCCGACTACGCGATCCTCGACGCGGTCGTCGCCGACATCGGCCGAGGACTGCGGGACGCTCCGGCCGGCGCGCGGCCGGTCGTGTCGATCGAGACGACCGTGCCGGTCGGCACGACCCGCGACCGGGTCGCCCCGGCGATCGCCGCGGCGAGCGGTCGGCGGGAGGGCGAGGGCTTCGACGTCGTCTTCTCTCCCGAGCGGGTCTTCAGCGGGCGGATCTTCGCCGACCTCGTCACCTACCCGAAGCTCGTGGGCGGGCTCTCGCCGGCGGGAGAGGAGCGGGGCGCCGCGCTCTACGAGGCGTTCCTCGACGCTCCCGTGTGGCGCATGGGCGGCGCCGAGGCGGCTGAGCTGACGAAGCTCGCGGAGACGACCTACCGCGACGTGAACATCGCGCTCGCCAACGAGTTCGCGCGCGCGGCCGACCGCTTCGGTCTCGACGTCGACCGCGTGATCGAGGCCGCGAACTCCCAGCCGTTCAGCCACATCCACCGCCCGGGGATCGCGGTCGGCGGGCACTGCATCCCCGTCTACCCGCGCTTCTACCTCGAGGGCGACCCCGACGCGCGGCTGCCGGTCGCGGCGCGGACGGTGAACGAGGCGATGCCGACGTACGCGACCGAGTTGCTCGAGGAGGCGCTCGGGCAGCCGGGCGCGTTGCGCGGCGCTCGCGTCCTCGTGCTCGGCGTCGCCTATCGCGGGAACGTGAAGGAGACCGCGTTCAGCGGGGCGTTCCCGCTGCGCGATGCGCTCGCCGTGAGGGGTGCGCAGGTCCTCGCCGCCGACCCGCTCTACGACGACGGGGAGCTCGCGGCACTCGGTTTCGTCCCCTGGGACGGCGCATCGCCGGTGGACGCGGCGGTGGTCCAGGCCGATCACGCGTCCTACCGCGGGCTCGGTCCTGCCGACCTTCCCGGCGCGCGCACGATCGTCGACGGTCGCGGGGTGCTCGACGCCGCGGCGTTCGCGGCGGCGGGGGTCGCCGTGAAGGTGATCGGCCGCCCGTAGGCGGCCGCAGGACCCCGGCGGGGCCTGCGAGATCCCGGGTCTCGACTCCAGACTGCAACGTTCGGGCCGGTGGGTGCACTCACTTCGTGATGACCCCGACGATGAGGAGCACTTCGATGGCCACCGACACGTCATTCCTGCGGCGCGGGCCGATCTCGCCGCGACAACACGGGACACTCGACTATCTGCTGGCGACGGCGCTGATCGCCGGCCCGCTCGCGCTGGACTTCGACGACGGCACGGCGCGAGCGTTCGTGCTGACGCTCGGCGGCGCCGCGACCCTCCTGGCCGTGGGCACCGCCTGGTCGCGGGGGATGGTGCGCCTCGTGCCACCGGTCCTCCACGGCGTCGCCGACATCGCCGCGACGATCGCGCTCATCGCGGCACCTTTCGCGCTCGCTTTCACCGACGACTCGGCCGCCACGGCGTTCTGTGTCATCGCCGGCTCGGGCGGCCTGCTCGCCACACTGCTCACGCGATTCGAGTCCGACCTGTCGCTGGCCCCGGTCCACGCCGGAGCGCGTGCCGCACGCTAGCGCGACGTCGTCACCCAAGGAATCCCCGTGATCGTGACCGCTCTCGCCCGACCCGGCCCCGGCGACGTCCTCATGACCGGCGGCGGCGGGGACGGCTTGCGCGGCCGCAGCCCGTTCTCGCATTTCGGTCGTCGAGCCTGCACCCGAGGCGTCCAGGCCGGGGACCGGTATCGTCGCCGTTGCGATGCACCGGGGGTCTGAGCGTGCCGACCGCGGCAACGGACGAAGCCGCTGACGCCAGAGTCGTCAGCGCGCTCCGCCAAGGCGACGAGGGTGTCTTCGCCGACCTCGTGCGAGCGCACGACGCGGGCCTGCGGCGCATGGCTCGGCTGTATGTCGACGACGCGACCGCCGATGAGGTCGTGCAGGACACGTGGGCGACGGTCGTGCGCGGCATCGACCGCTTCGAGGGTCGCTCGACGCTGAAGACGTGGATCTACGGCATCCTCGTCAACGTGGCGCGCCGCCGAGGCCAGCGTGAGGGCCGCACGATCCCCTTCGCGTCGATGGGATCGGGCCTCGACGGCTGGAACGGCGCCGTCGCTGCGGATCGCCTGCAGCATCCGGAGCTCGGTGCCGGTTACTGGTCGACCTCGCCTTCCTGGGCTCGCGACCCCCAGGACACGACCCTCAGCACCGAGCGTCGTGCCGTCGTCCGCCAGGCGATCGCGGCGCTGACGCCTCCCCAGCGCGAGGTCGTGAGCCTGCGCGACCTCGAGGGGTGGTCGGCCGCCGAGGTGTGCGAGGTCCTCGGGATATCCGACACGAGCCAACGTACGTTGCTTCACCGCGGCCGTGTCTCCGTACGACGTGCTCTGGAGGACTACCTCAATGCATGACGAGCGAGACGCGATTCGCGCCGGCCTCGCCATCAGCTGCGCCGACGCGCTCGAGCTGATGACCGACCATCTCGAGGACGCCCTGTCGAAGGACGACGCACGGCGCCTGCATCGCCACCTCGACGGCTGCGAGGCATGCGCGCTGTACCTCGACCAGCTCAGGACGACCATCACCGTCCTGCACGGGACCGGCCCGGTCGATGAGTTCCCCGTCGACGCGGACCGGCTGACGGGTCTCCTCGATCTGTTCCGGGAGGCACGGGGACGACGCTGAGCACAATGGCGCATGCGTCACACACCCTCTCCACTGTCAATTTATACCGCACGAAAGGCCCTCATGAGGCCGTGATCCGTGCCCCATAATCGCCCGCCGCAAGTGAGAACCGACGGAGATGGGAGACGCGGCATGGGTGTTTTCGGTGACGAGGGTGACGGGCGCGCAGCGACGGCCGAGCACGAGGTGGTGATCGCCGGGGGCGGCCCGGCGGGCATGATGCTCGCGGCCGAGCTGGCGCTGGCGAAGGTCGACGTCGCGGTCGTCGAACGGCGGCCCCACCACGTGCTCGTCGGCTCGCGGGCCGGCGGGTTCCACTCGCGCACGATCGAGATCCTCGACCAGCGCGGGGTCGCCGACCGCTTCCTCGAGGAGGGCCAGACGGCCCAGGCGGCGATGTTCGGCGCGACGCTGCTCGACATGAGCGACTTCCCGACGCGGCACCCGTACTCGCTCGGGATCTGGCAGAACAAGATCGAGCGGATCATGGCCGAGTGGATCGCCGAACTGCCGGTGCGCATCCACTACGGCCGCGAGGTCACGGGCTTCGAGCAGGACGACGCCGGCGTCGACGTCGTCCTGTCGGGCGGCGGCTCACTGCGCGCGCGGTACCTCGTCGGGTGCGACGGCGGTCGCAGCCTGATCCGCAAGCAGGCGGGCATCGAGTTCCCCGGGTGGGACCCGACGCGGAGCAACCTCATCGCCGAGGTCGAGGTCACCGAGGAGCCGCCGGCCGGCGTCCGCCACGACGCCACGGGCATCCACGGGCTCAACCGGATGGAGGACGGCAGGACCTTCCGCGTGATCGTGACCGAGCAGGAGCTCGGGTCGGGGGACGAGCCGACGCTGAGCGATCTGAGCGCCGCGCTCGTCAGGGTGTTCGGCACCGACTTCGGCGTCCACACCCCGACGTGGATCTCCCGATTCACCGACATGACCCGCCAGGCGGCGAGCTACCGCGAGGGACGGGTGCTGCTCGCCGGGGACTCCGCCCACGTGCACTACCCGGCGGGCGGACAGGGCATCAGCCTCGGCGTGCAGGACGCGGTCAACCTCGGGTGGAAGCTCGCCCAGGTCGTGAAGGGAACGTCGCCCGAGAGCCTGCTCGACACGTACGAGGCCGAGCGCCACCCCGTCGCCTCCCGAGCCATCCAGCACACGATGGCGCAGGCCGCGCTGCAGCGCCGGGACGACCGCATGCGGGCGCTCGTCGATGTCGTCTCGGAGATGTCGGCGATGGACGAGCCCCGCAAGCTGATCGCGGGCCTCATCTCGGGTCTCGACGTCCGCTACGACGTCGGCGACGCCGAGGCCGAGGGACACCCGCTGCTCGGTCGCCGCATGCCCGACCTCGATGTGACCACGCCCGACGGCCCGCTGCGGGTGTACACGCTGCTGCACGACGCGCGGCCGTTCCTGCTCGACCTCGGCGCGCCCGGCCGCCTCGACATCGCGCCGTGGACGGACCGCGTGGCCGTCGTGCACGCGACCTACGAGGGGGAGTGGGAGCTTCCGGTGATCGGGGCGGTCGCCGCGCCGGGCGCCGTGCTCGTGCGACCCGACGGACACGTCGCGTGGATCGAGGAACGGGGCGACGCGGGACTGACCGAGGCGCTCTCGCGGTGGTTCGGGGAGGCGGCACCGAACGCCGTCCGCCGCCAGGGTCACCCGTGAGCGACGGGTGACGGCCGTCACCGCGGAGTGCTTTGCACCGCCGCGTCCCCCTGCGAGACTCGCGCCATGAGCACCGACACGACGCCGCTCGTCACGCACACCGACTTCGTGATGATCCCCACCCGCGACTTCGCTGCCGCCTGCCGGTTCTACGGCGAGGTCCTCGGGCTCCCGGCCGGCAAGCGCTGGGGGGAGATGCCGGGCGGGGAGTTCGAGACCGGCAACCTCACGCTCGCCGTCGCGGAGACGGAGAAGTTCAGGATGGGTTTCGCGCCGAACCCCAACCCGATCGCGCTCCGCGTCGATGACGTCGGCGCCGCACGCGAGCGGTTGACGGCGGAGGGGATCGAGTTCATGGGCGAGACGATCGACTCCGGCGTGTGCCACATGGCGCCGTTCAAGGACCCGGACGGCAACCAGCTCATGTTGCACCACCGGTACGCGCCGGAGGCCTGATCCGGTCGCACCGCGCGTCCGCGCTGCGCCGTCAGCGGCGGCGGAAGCCGCGGTCCGGCGCGGGGTCGAGCGGGCTCGGTGGCAGGCCGGGCCGGGGGTCCTCGAGGTTGTAGTCCGACGGCGCGATGTCGTTGGGCTCGTCGGGATGGAAGAGCGCCGCGAGGAGCTGGGCCTGGCCGCGGCCGACGCCGAGCTCGCCCATGCCGCCGTTGTACATCCGGATGCCGGAGGACTCGCAGTGCGCGTACATGCGGCCGAGCTCCCGCAGGCGTCCCACCCGGCACGGCTTCACGTTGACGATCCGCGCCCGGATGGCGGTCTCCCCGATCGACTCGACGCTCGTGATCGGGGCGTCGTAGGAGACGCGGTCGGCGATCGGCTCGAGCAGGTCGAGGACGGCCGGGCGGTCGTGCGGATCCTCGAAGACGACCGCGGCGAACGTCGCCACGGCGCGTTCGTACATCTCCAGCAACGCCGCCTCGTCCTCCACCTCGAGCCCGTACTGGCCCTTGAAGTCGATCGTCGTGACGCCCTCCACGGCCGCGATGCGATCCATGATCTCCTGCGTCCACGACGGCTCGACGTCGAGCTTGAAGCCGACCGTCGGATGCCGCGCGCGGCGGCCCGCGACCTTGTCGACGTCGGGTGGGTCCCCGAGTCCGAACGAGTTGACGAACGTCACCGGCCGCGGCGTGCGGCCGAGGACCTCGGGCAGGCTCGTGCGCGACTGGCGCAGCGCGAGATCGAGCGCCGCGGACTCGAACGTCCAGCGCCGCCAGTTGCGCTCCAGCTCGTACTCGGGCGGCTCGGGCCACATGTCGATCGTGTCGACGTGGGCGAGGAAGTCCTCGAGCGTCGTCCATTCCCCGGCGAGCGGGTAGGTGCCCGCGCGCAGGCCCGCCTGGGTGTCCGCCGTGCCGACCTGCTCGCCGATGCCCTCCTCGCCGCGTCCCCGGAGCCGCAGCTGCGTCGTCGAGAAGTCCTCGACCCCGGTCGGACCGCTCGGCACGAGCGTCTCGAACGCGGCCGACTCGATCGTGATCGGCAGGTCCTTCACGGCGGTCCACATGTCCTTCACGGGCATCTCCTGGCGGTCGTCGTCGGGCATCGTGCGGTGACGCGGGGCTGACGGGGCGACGTGCGGATCGTGCGCACGGCCGGCGTGTGCGCCACCCCGTCGTGGCCGCCCTGCATCACAGGAGCACCGGCGCGAGTGCCGCGAATCCGACGAGGACGACGACCCCGAGGGCGACGACGAGGACCGCGGGCAGGACCGCGCGGCGCGCCGAGGCGGCGGTGTCGATGGCCGGCGCGTCGCGGTGCAGCGGCTCGACGCTCGCAGCGGCGCCGTGCGGACGCCAGAGGGCGTCGACGTGCCAGCGACAACACAGGTGGGCCGTGGCCCCCGGCACCGCCACCCGGTAGTCGGCCTCCCGCCCGCAACCCGGGTGCCCGCAGGCCGGGCCGTCCTGCGCCTCCGCGGACACGCCGCCGGTCATCCGAACGCACGCTGGAGGGCGGCGACGACGCGCTCGCCCGCCCGCCCGTCGCCGTAGAGCAGGGGGCGCTCCGAGGGCGGCGTGCGGTCGATCGCCGCGAGCGCAGCGTCCGCGTCGAGGTCGACGAGCACGTTCCAGCCCGCGTCGACCGTCTCGCCCCACTCCGTCGTGTCGCGCAGCGTCACGCAGGGCACGCCCGCGAGGTAGGCCTCCTTCTGCACGCCGCCGGAGTCCGTGAGCATCGCGCGAGCCCGCGTGAGGAGCGCGGTGAAGGCGAGGTAGCCGAGCGGCGGCGTGAGCCGGACGTGGTCGGCGGCCTGCAGCTCGTCGAGCCAGCCCTGGGCGTCGAGGCGGGCGCCCGTCCGCGGGTGCAGCGGGAGGACCGCCGGGCACGGCAGCGCGAGGAGGAGATCGACGAGCCGCCGCAGCCGCACGGGATCGTCGACATTGCCCGCACGATGCGCCGTGACGAGGACGTACTCGCCCGGGGTGACGCCCGCGTCGCGCAGCGGGACGTCGTCCTCCCGCGCGCGCGGCTGGACGAGGAGCGCGACGTCGACCATGACGTCGCCGACGACCTCCACCGTGCCGTGGACGCTCTCCCGCGCGAGCTGGTCCGCGGGCGCCTGCGACGGGCACAGCAGCAGAGAGGAGAGGTGGTCGGTGAGGACGCGGTTGAGCTCCTCGGGCATCGTGCGGTCGAAGGACCGCATGCCGGCCTCCACGTGCGCGACGGGGATGCCCGACTGCGCGGCCGCGAGCCCGCCCGCGAGGGTCGAGTTCGTGTCGCCGTAGACGAGGACGACGTCCGGCGACTCCTCGGCGAGGACGGGCGCGAGCGCGCTGAGCATCCTCGCCGTCTGCTCCGTGTTCGTCCCCGTGCCGAGCCGCAGCTCCCTGGAGGGACGTGGCACCCCGAGCTCGGCGAAGAAGACCGCGCTCATCTCGTCGTCGTAGTGCTGACCGGTATGGACGAGGACCTCCTCGCCGACCTCGCGCAGCTGGCGCGAGACCGCCGCGGCCTTGACGAACTGCGGCCGGTTCCCGATGACCGTGACGACCTTCACGCCGCGCCGCCCCGCGCCCGGCCGACCTCGGCCTCGACGTGCGCGCGGAACGCCGCGGCGGCCTCCTGCGTCCGCGGCCCGGGCATCGCCGGGAGCATCCGCCCGTCGATCCGCGACACCGGCGTCACCTCACGCAACGAGGACGCGAGGAAGGCCTCGCTCGCGCCGGCGACGTCGTCCCGCGTGAGGACCCGCTCGACCGCACCGGTGAGGCCGACGAGCCGCCGGCGCGTGATCGAGTCGAGGATGTGGTCGGACAGCGGCGGGGTGACGAGAGCGTCCTCCCCCGCAAGGACCGCGAAGAACGACGACGTCGGCGCCTCGAGGACACGCCCGTGCGGGGTGACGAGCAGCGCCTCGTCGGCGCCCTCCTCCCGCGCGATGCGCGTCGCGAGCATGTTCGCGGCGTAGCTCAGCGACTTCACCCCGTCGAGCAGGCGCGTCGGCGCGTAGGTGACGCCGTGCAGCGCGAGGGAGCGCGGCAGCTGCGGGAGCGGCTCGACGAACACGAGCCTCCGGCCGCCCCGTGTGGCGAGGGCCCGCAACGTCGCGTCGACCGCTCCGGCGTGGGCGAGCAGGGCCCGGGCCTCCGCGTCGAGCAACGACGTGTCGAGCGGGAGGCGCAGCGCCCGCGCCGATCCCTCCATCCGCGCGAGGTGGTCGTCCCAGGCGAACGGGACGCCCTCATAGACGCGCGTGACCTCGAAGACGCCGTCGCCGCGCAGGAGCCCGTCGTCGGTCACCGGGACGCGCGCGTCGGCGACCGGGCTGATCGCGCCGTCGAGGCTCACGAGCGGTTCCACGGCCGGGACGATACCCGGGGGCCGTCCGCGTCCCGCACGCCGCGGACCGAGCGCACCCGCGCCAGCGCGACTCCCGCGAGCGGCCGCGCGTGCGAGGATCGCCCGCGTGTCCTCGTCCGCTCGCACCTGGCTCGTCCTCGGGACCATCATCGTCCTGGGCACGATCATCACCCTCGGAGTCATCGATCGGCGCACGGGGACGGACCCCGTCGCGTTCGGCACGCTCACCGCGCGCTACGACGGCGTGGAGCAGCGGGGCACCCTCGTCTCCAGCGAACCGTGCGAGACGGACGGGCGGACCGAGGACTGCCTGCCGGTCCGCCATCCCGTCACGCGCCGCGTCGGCGACACGGCCGGGGCGTCGGACGGCCTCGCGGTGCGTCCAGGCGAGAGGATCGAGATCGACGCGGCCGGACCGGCCGCCGGGCTCACCGCCTACGTGGGGCGCTACCTGAAGCCCTCGGATGCCCCCATCGGGGACGGCGCCGACGACGTCGGGACGTTCGAGCGTGTGCAGAGCGGGCCGATCGCAGAGGTCAAGGGACGCTGGTACGTGGAGGTCCCGTCCGCCGGGCTCCCGGCCGGCGCCGACCTCCTCATGCTCCGCTTCGACCACGCCCGCGCGGTCGAGACGCCGTTCACGACCGCCGACGGGCCCGCGGGCTCCGACGAGCTCTCGATCGCCTGGTTCGAGGTCAAGGTCCGCCCGGCCGACGGCTCCTGACGCGCGGACCGCACCTGTCGACGGGCCCGGGCTGGGATCATGTCGCTCGTGTCCAAGGTCCATGCCCTCGTTCCCCTCCTCGCGGCGGCCGTCCTCGGCCTCGGCGCCTGCGGAGGTGATGGCGACGAGGAGCGCGAGCCGCGCGGACCGTCGTCCGCCACGCTGCGCGCCGAGCTCGCGAAGGCGACGGACGTCGATCCGGCGACGTTCCCCTCCGTGCAGGGCAAGACGCTCGACGAGCTCGCCCGCGAGATCGACGGGACCGGGCCCGAGATCGGCCTGGCGACCTCCGTGTTCCCGGCCGGGAAGCCCCGGATCGCCTTCGGCGTCATCGACCGGGAAACCGGCTTCGTGTACGCACCGACGGTCGTCTACCTCGCCAAGGAGGAGGGAGGCGAGGCCGCCGGCCCGTTCCCGGCCCCGGCGGACCTGCTCGTCACCGACCCGCCGTTCCGCAGCCGCCAGGCCGCGACGGAGAAGGACCCGTTCGCCGCGGTCTACGACACACGCGTCGACGCACCCGAGCCCGGGAACTACAACGTGCTCGTCGTGTCGCGGATCGACGGGAACCTCATCGGCGCGCCGACGCAGATCCGCGTGCTCGACGGGGAGAAGAACCCGATCCCCGCGGTCGGCGAGAAGGCGCCGGCGGTGGAGACCGACACCGTCGCCTCGGCGGGCGGCGATCTCGCCTCGATCGACACCCGGCTGCCGCCGAGCGACATGCACGAGACGAGCTTCAAGGACGTCGTCGGCAAGAAGCCCGTCGTGCTCCTCTTCGCCACCCCGCAGCTGTGCCAGAGCCGCGTCTGCGGGCCCGTCGTCGACATCGCGCTGCAGCTCAAGAGCAAGTACGGGGACCGCGTGGAGTTCATCCACCAGGAGGTCTACGTCGACAACGAGCCCCCGGAGACCCGGGAGCCGCTGCAGGAGTTCGGCCTGCCGACCGAGCCGTGGCTCTTCACGTTCAAGGCCGACGGGACGATCGCCGCGCGCCTCGAGGGCTCCTTCGGCTTCCGCAGCTTCGAGCAGGCGATCCAGGCCGCCCTGTAGCCCTCCGGGGCGGGGGACCGCCGCCGCGCGGTCCCGCCCGAGCGCGCGGGGCGCGACGGGAGGCTATGCGGCTCCTGCGGGCGTCGTCGCGGTGCTCCGCGGGTCCACGAGGATCTTCGCGTGCGTGATGGCGCTGTCGCCGGCGCCGGCGAGCGCGTCGAACGCGTTCTCGACGCCGTCGAGGCCGACCGTCCCGGTGACGAGCGGCCGCGGGTCGACCTTGCCGTCGGCGAGCATGTGGAGCGTGTCGCGGAACTCGAGCGGCGTGTAGCCGATCACGAAGCGCAGGTCGATCTCCTTGTTGATCGCCATCGCGGGCGTGAACGTGTCGGGCCCGACGCACACCCCCACGACGACGACGCGGGAGAAGAACGGCGCGTCGGAGACGATCCCGTCGATCATCCCGGGGACGCCGACGCACTCGACGACGAC
>JBFIDS010000013.1:0-17556 GCA_041603715.1 Paraconexibacter sp.
CCCGCGACGAGGCCGCGGTAGAAGAGGTTGCCCAGGACACGCGCGCTCGGCGCCGTCGACTGGCCGATCGCGACGTCGCAGACGACCATCGGGTGCGCGAGGGGCCCGTCGAGCCCGGTGACCTGCCGGGCGAGCGGAGCGTCGAGGGCGAGCGCGAGCCGGTCGCCGCAGATCGCGCGGTGCCAGGCCGCGAGCCCGGCGTCGAGCGTGACCCCCGGCGCGGTGACGACGTCGCCGACCGCGAGGTCCTCGTAGTACGGGCCCGCCGGGAGGACGCCCATCGCGTCGGGGTCCCCGGCGCCGTCCCCGGTCCCGGAGAGGACGTCCTCGTCCGGGGCGGTCGAGAGCACGCGCAGCGCCCCAGGGCGATGGGCCTCGTCGACCATCGCGCCCGCGACCCGGACGGCCGCGTCGCCGCGACCCGCCGCGGAATCGAGAGCGTCGAGGGTCGCGCGCGCGTGGGCGACCTCGGCGGCCGTCGCCGAGAACGAGCGCAGGACCGCGGCGACCTGGCCAGGATGGATCGCCCACTTGCCGTCGTACCCCAGCCCGCGCGCGTGGGCGCAGGAGGCGGCGAGCCCGGCGGCGTCGCCGAGGCGGACCCACGGGCCGTCGATCGCCTGGAGGCCGTGCTCGCGGGCCGCGGCGAGCAGGAGGTCCTGCGCGACGATCCAGGAGGCAGGGTCGTCCTGCGCGGCGCGTCGTCCGAGCTCGGTGCCGAGGTCGACGTAGCCGAGGATGAGCGAGACGAGGCGCGGATCGGCGCCGGCGACCTCACGCGCGGCGGCGACCCCGGCGGGGGTCTCGAGCAGCGCCTGGACGCCGAGCCCGGCGGGGGCGCCCGCGCGGTCGAGCGCGTCGCAGGCCCGCAGGACGTCGCCGGCGCTCTCGGCCTTCGGCAGGACGATCGTGAGGTGCGCGGCGGTCTCGACGCGCGCGATCGCCGCGATGTCGTCGGCGAACCAGGGCGTCCCCGTCCCGTTGACGCGAACCGCGACCGTCGAGCCCTCCCACGCCGGATCGGCGAGGCTCGCGACCACGGTCGCCCGGGCCTCGTCCTTCGCGCCGGCGGCCACCGCGTCCTCGAGATCGAGGACGACCTCGTCCGCCTCGGTCGCGCGTGCCTTGGCGTGCAGCTCGAGCTTGTGACCGGGGACGGCGAGGCACGCCCGGCGCGAGACCGCAGCATCGCGTCGGGACGAATCGTCCGCTGTCGGCCCTGATCTCGTCGTCGCCACGCTCGCGACGCTACCTCGCGGGCGGGCCCGATGCGCGCCGCGGGTGCGCGGGACCGCCGAGCGGGGGGATGGCGCCGTCCGCGCGCACGACGAACGTCCTCCGACCCCGCGTGAATGTGGATTCACAGGGTCCACAGACCGCCGGATCCACATCCGGGCGGCGCGCACCGGCCGGGTGGGATGATGCGGCGGTGGCCCGTGTTCCCGCCGTCGACGCCCTGCACCACATGGTCGCCCTGCTCGGGGACGCCGACCGCGTCTCGCCGGGCGCGCCGTTCTACGACCGCATCGCGGATGCGGCCTGCCAGCTCGCCGGGATGGAGCGTGCGCTCGTCTTCCTCTACGACGATGACGCCCGCCGCGTCCGGGTGGTCGGCTCGCACGACGTCGACCCCGCGGTCTTCGGCGACCGCCAGGTGACGATCCGCACCGCGGCGATCGCGGAGCGCGCCCTGCGCGAGGACCGGGTCATCGAGGCGGGGGAGGACGTCGGCCAGGACATCCCGCAGGACCTCGCGGAGCACTTCGACGTTCGGCGCCTCGCGTGCGTGCCGATGTCGGCCGGCGGCAGGATGTTCGGCGTGCTCCTCGTCGAGCCCTCGGAGCCCGGCCCCCTCAGCGAGGCGAACCGCGAGGCGCTGTGGATGCTCGGAAAGCTCACCGCGCTCGCCGCGGCGACCCGCATGGCGACGCGCGAGCACGAGCGCTCACGGGTGCTCGCCGAGCGGATCGACCTCGCCCGCGAGGTCCACGACCACGCGATCCAGCGGCTCTTCGGGGTGTCGCTCGCGCTCGCCGGGGAGGGCGTGCTGCCCGACGAGGACCGGGCCCGCTGCGCCGAGGAGGTCGAACGCGCGCTCGCCGAGCTGCGCGACGCCGTGCAGCGGCCGCTCGCCCGCGAGGGCCGGCCCGACAACCCCGGGTTCGAGGACGAGCTCGGGCGGCTCGTGCAGTCCACGCGCCCCGCCCGCGTCGAGGTCACCCGCGACGGCGCGGTCCCGCCGGAGCTGGACGGGCTCGCATCGAGCGTGCTGCGCGAAGCGGTCCGCAACGCGCGCAAGCACGCCCAGGCGACGCAGCTGCGGATCGACATCGCCCGCGACGGAGCGACCTTCCGCCTCGACGTCGTCAACGACGGCGTCCTCGACGGGACGCCCGCCCACCGCGGGACGGGCCTGGGCCTGCGGCTCGCGGCCTTCGAAGCGCTCTCGGTCGGCGGCCTCGTGGAGTTCGGTCCGCGCGGAGCGGGAGAATGGCGGGTGCGGCTGACCGCGCCGCTGTCCCACGGAGAGGCCGCATGACCGAGACGACGCCCACCCCTCAGATCCCGCCCGAGCACGAGGTCGATGGCCCGCGCCTGCGGGTCCTCGTCGTCGACGATCACGACGTCGTCCACTGGGGCCTGCGGGTGATGCTCGGCCGTCAGCCGTGGGTCCGGGCCTGCCTGCACGCGCGCGACGGCGCCGACGCCGTCGAGATCGCCCGCCGCCGCACCCCCCACGTCGCGCTCGTCGACCTCTTCATCGGGGACGAGTCCGGGCCGGAGATCTGCGGGAGGATCCTCGCCGTCTCCCCGGGCACCCGGGTCGCGTTCATCTCCGGGGCCGGACGGATCTCCGCGGCGGCCGCCCGCGCGGCCGGGGCCCGCGGGTTCATCCCCAAGGATTGGCCCGCCGAGCGCGTCGCGCGGGCGGTGCGGCTCCTCGGCGCCGGGCGCGTCGTCTTCCCGGAGGCCCCCGAGCCGACGCCGACGACGCTGACCCCGCGCGAACGCGACGTCCTCGAGCTGATCGCCACCGGGGCGACGAACCCCGAGATCGGTCAGCGCCTCGGCCTCTCGGCGCACACCGTCAAGGAGTACGCGAGCGCCGTCTACCGCAAGCTCGAGGTCCGCAACCGCGCCGAGGCCGTCCAGCGGGCCCAGAAGCTCGGGCTCGTCGAGTAGCCGCGGCGCGGCTCAGAATCCGCAGTACGGGGCGGAGGGGCCGCGCTCCTCGGGGCTCGTGAACCAGAGCTCGGGGTCGAGCCGGTTGATGGCATCCAGGCGGCTGCGCACGACGCCGGGCACCGGCGCGTGGGTCCCCGTGAGGTGTGCGAGCCGCGCGTGGAGGACGTCGCGCTCGTAGTCGGCCCACCGCGCGCGACCCGCGGCGTACTCGGGGGCGTCCCGGTAGGTGACGACGATGCTCGTCGCCGCGTTCAGCCGGACGCGCGGCTTCCCGTCGGCGCACGGCCGCTGGCCCCGCCCCGACCCGAGGCCGATCTCACCGGTGCCGCCGGTCCCGGCGGTCGGCGCCGCGCCGTACGTGTCCCGGGCGCGCAGGCCGAGCACGCGCAGGTAGGCGACGAGCAGCTCGCCCGGCGTCGCCGGCAGGTGGGGCATCGGAGAGGGCAGGGTGGGGTCGCGGAGCCGGGAGCGGCCGAGATGGGGGACGACGGCCGCCCAGTCGAGGACGTCCACCCGGATCCCCTCGGGCGGTCCCGGCGGCAGCGCGAGCGGCGCCTGCGCCCGGAGGTCGGTGAGGGCGCCGGCGAGCGGCGGGCCGGCCCAGGCCGGTGCGAGGACCCCCACCCCGTGGCAGACCACGCGCATCTCCTCGCTCTCGTCACGCGCCGTGCGCAGCTCGAGGATCCGGGGCAGGCCGAGGCAGCTCTCGGGCGGCAGGCCCGCCCGCACCGCGAGCGTCGCGGCGAGCTCCTCGTCCCGCGGGATCGGCTCGCCGGCGGCGCGTGACACCCACGCCCCGCCACGCGTGAGCGTCTCGAGCACCGGCGCCTCGCCGGCCGGGTCCGCGGGCGGACCCTCCTCCCGCACGATCTCCCACTCGACGGGACGGCCGCGCTCCGACTGCGGCGTGAGGTTCGGGCTGATGCGGTCGGGGACCCGGTGGACGCTGAAGACGCGGTCGGGCGCGGCCGCCACCCCCGTCTCGGCGAGGTGCGCGAGGACCGCGAGCGGCTGGTCGTGGGCGCGCACGAGGAAGCGGGACACGGCGAGCGGCGGGCCGTCCGCGGCATCGTAGGGCGCCCGTGCGGCGATCCGCGACGCCCGCTCCTGCTCGGCGATGCGTGTCCGCTCCTCGGGGTCCTTCACGTTGTCGGGGTCGAACGCGTCGGAGCGCACCATGTCGGCGAGGAGGTGGCGGGGGGAGAGCCCGGACCGGCGTGGTGCGCCCGGCGGGACGCGGATGATCCGCGCCTCCTCGGCGTCCTGGGCCGCCCGGGCGGACGCGGCGGTCGCCTGGGCGCCCTGCGCGGCCCCGGCCTGCGCCCGCTCGATGTTGCCGCGGATCTTCTCCTGCTGCTCGGGGGGCAGGTGCGCGAACTTCTCCGGATCCCACTCCGGAGGCGTCGTCATCGCCTGCGTCAGCTCACCGATACGGCTCTTGAGCCGGTCCAGACGTCCCATCCGCGCTGCCCTCCATCACGTGTTCGTGGGCGGACAGTACCCCCGTCGCCTCAGCTCGTGCCGGTGCCGCCCGCCGCATCGCCGCCCCGCCGATCGTCGGGTGCACCCCGGGTGCGCCCCCCGGGTGGCGGGACGGGCGTCCCGCGCGCGTCACCTCGGTGACCCGAAGGCGTGACTGTGGGTGTGGTGCAGCTTCCCGACATGACGACCGTCCTCCTCATCCCCGGCCAGGGGTCCCAGACCGAGGGGATGGGCGAAGAGGCGCGCGCGCTCGCCCCCGACCTCGTCGAGGCCGCCGTCGCCGCCGTCGGTGAGGACCCGTTCCCGCGGGTGACCGACAGCACCGCGTTCGCCCAGCCCGCCATCCTGACGTCGTCGCTCGCGCGCGCCCGCAGCCTGCCCGCCTCCGACGGCCCCGTCGTCGCGCTCGGCCACTCCCTCGGTGAGCTCGGCGCCCTCGTCCTCACCGGGATCCTCGGCGAGGAGGACGCGATCCGCCTCTCCGCCGAGCGCGGTCGGCTCATGGCCCGCGCCGGCGAGGGCGACCGCGTCACCGGGATGCTCGCCGTGATCGGCGGGACGCCGCAGGACGCCGCCGCGCTCGCGGACGCCCACGGGCTCACCGTCGCCAACGACAACTCACCCGGCCAGGTCGTCCTCGCCGGCGAGGACGACGCGCTCACCGCCGCGCGCCAGGCCGCCCGCCCGGCCGGGCTGCGCGCGATCCGCCTCGACGTCGCCGGCGCGTTCCACTCGCCGGTCATGGCGCCCGCACAGGACGCGTTCGCCGCCGTGCTCGCCGACACCGCCTTCTCGCCTCCCGCCGACGGCGCGATCGCCTTCTCGCCGACGACCCTCGCGCCGATCGAGGACCCCGCCGACGTCCTCGCCCGCGCGCTCGTCTCGCCGGTCCGCTTCCGCGAGGCCGTGCTCGCGCTCGACGCGGCCGGGGCCGCGCGCTGGCTGGAGACCGGACCCGGGGAGGTCCTCAGCGGCCTCGTGCGCCGGACGCTCCCCGACGCCGACATCGCGCTGCACGACCCGGCGGGAGCCGCCCGTGCCGCCTGAGGCCCTCGCCGGAGCCGATCCGCTCCCCGTCGACGTCGCCCCGGGCGGCCCCGTCGCCCCCGTGCGCACGATCGCGATGGTCGGAGCCCCCGTCCTCGCCCTCCCGGAGACGGTGCTCACGACCGAGCAGGTCGCGGCGAACCTCGACGTCGAGGCCGACTGGCTCGACAGCCGCACCGGCGTGCGCGCGCGCCGCGTCCTCGGTCTCGATGAGACGCTCCTGGACCTCTGCGAGACAGCCGGCCGCGGATCGCTCGTCGAGGCCGGCGTCGCACCCCTCGAGGTCGACCTCGTCCTCGTCGCGACGATCACGCCGGACCAGCGCTGCCCGGCCCTCTCCGCGCGTCTCGCCGCGCGCCTCGGCTGCACGCGCGCCGGGACGATGGACATCGGCGCGGCCTGCACGGGCTACATCACCGGTCTCTCGGTCGCGACGTCGCAGATCGAGTGCGGGCGCTCGAGGACGGTCCTCCTCGTGGGGGCCGACGCGATCTGGACCCGTCTCGTCGACCCGTCCGACCGGCCGACCGCCGGGCTGTTCGGGGACGGCGCGGCCGCGACGGTCGTCCGCGCGGCGACCGCGCCCGAGTCGCCGGCCGCGACGGGCCCCGATGCCGTCGCCGGTGTCGGGCCGATCCGTCTCGCCGCCGACGGGGACGGCGCGCCGTTCATCTTCTCCGGCGTCGACACCGCGCTGGAGATGGACGGCCACCAGACCTTCAAGACGGCGATCACGCGGATCAGCGAGATGGCGCAGGAGGTCTGCGTCGACGCGGGCGTGACGCTCGCCGACGTCGACCTCGTCGTCTGCCATCAGGCCAACGCCCGGATCACCGCCGCCGTCGGACGCCGGCTCGGCATCGACGACGAACGCGTCGTCGACTGCATCGGCGAGATCGGCAACACCTCCGGGGCCTCGATCCCCATCGCCCTCGCGCTCGCCGCCGATGACGGCCGCCTGAAGGACGGCTCGCTCGTCGTCCTCGCGGCGTTCGGGGCCGGCTTCACCTGGGGCGGCGCCCTCCTGCGGTGGGGGCTGCCCCGTGCCCAGGACCCGACGACCGAAGGACCCCTCTCATGAGCACGCTCGAGACGACCGACACGACGCCCGAGGCCCGCTCCTACGCGCCGCCGACCCTCGCCCCGGCCCTCGTGACGGGCGGCTCGCGCGGGATCGGCGCCGCCTGCGCCCACGCGCTCGCCGCCGCCGGGCACCCCGTCGCGATCGGCACGCGGGCCGGCGGCGCCCACGCCGACGCCGTCGTCGCCGCGATCACCGAGGCGGGGGGACGCGCCGTGAGCATCGCCGCCGACATCACCGACGCCGACGCGGACACCGCCCTCCTCGACGGTGCCGCGGACGCGCTCGGCGACAAGGTCCTCGTGCTCGTCAACAACGCCGGCGTGCGCGTCGACGGCCTCACCGCGCAGCTCGACGACGAGGGCTGGGCGACGACGCTCGACACGAACCTCACGGCCGCGTTCCGGCTCACGCGCAGGGCGCTCGGGCCGATGCTGCGGGCCCGCAGCGGCCGGGTCATCAACATGGCGTCGATCGCCGGACTGCGGGCGAACCCCGGCCAGCCCGCGTACGCGGCCGCGAAGGCCGGGCTCATGGCGTTCACCGCGACCGCCGCGGTCGAGGTCGCCCGCCGCGGCGTGACGATCAACGCGGTCGCCCCCGGCTTCATCGCCACGGACATGACCGCCGACCTGCCCGACGACCTCGCGTCGCACATCCCGGCCCGGCGGCTCGGCACGCCCGACGAGGTCGCGGCCTGCGTCGCGTTCCTCGCCTCGCCCGCCGCCGCCTACGTGACCGGCACGACCCTCGTCGTCGACGGCGGCCTGTCCGCCTGACCGCTTCCCCGCCCACGAACCTCAAACACCAAGGAGTCCGCATGTCCACCACCATCACCCCCGAAGCCGTCGAGAAGGTCGTCTTCAGCGCGCTGGAGAGCTTCGGCGTCGAGTCCGAGCTGCTCACGATCGACGCGTCGTTCACCGCCCTCGACATCGACTCCCTCGACCTCGCCGAGATGGCCCAGGTCCTCGACGACGAGTTCGGCGTCGAGCTGCGCGGCGATGACGTCAAGGGCATCGAGAGCGTCCGCGACCTCGTCGACCGCGTCGTCGCGAAGGCGGGATGACCACCGTCGTCGTCACCGGGCTCGGCGCGATCACTCCACTCGGGGTGGGCGCCGCCGTGCTCCACCGCGGCTGGACCGAGGGTCGCGTCGGCATCGTCGACGGCAAGGGCGTCTGCGGCGACTTCGAGCCCACGTCGGTCCTCTCGGTGAAGGAGGCCCGGCGCGCGGACCGCTGCACGCAGATCGCGCTCGCGGCCTCCGACGAGGCGATCGCGCAGGCCGGGTTCGACGACGAGCTGCCCTACCCGGCGGAGCGCGTCGCCTGTGTGCTCGGGACCGGTGTCGGCGGGATCGGGACGATCGAGCGCGGGCAGGACGCCCTGCGCGAGAAGGGACCCTCGCGGGTCCCGGCGCTCTCCGTCCCGATGATGATGCCCAATGCGCCGGCCGGCCAGGTCGCAATGCGCCACGGCCTGCGGGGCGAGTCCTTCGGCGTCGTGAGCGCCTGCGCCGCCGGGTCGCACGCGATCGGCACGGCGCTGCGCATGATCCGCTCGGGCGCCTGCGACGCGGTCGTCACGGGCGGTGCGGAGTCGGCGATGACGCCGCTCACCTCGGCGGCGTTCGTGGCGCTCGAGGCGACCTCGGACTCCGGGATCTCCCGGCCGTTCGACGCCCGGCGCGATGGCTTCGTCCTCGGCGAGGGCGCCGGCGTGCTCGTCCTCGAGCGCGAGGAGGACGCGATCGCCCGTGGCGCCACGATCCTCGGCGAGGTCGTCGGCTACGGCGCGACGTCCGACGCCCACCACATCACCGCCCCGCACCCGGAGGGGGAGGGCGCCGCGCGGGCCATCACGGTCGCGCTCGCCGACGCGGGCCTCGCGGCCACGGACATCGACTACGTCAACGCGCACGGCACGTCCACCCCTCTCAACGACCGCGCGGAGACCGTGGCGATCTGCGCCGCGCTCGGCGAGCGCGCCGCGGACATCCCCGTCTCCTCTCTGAAGTCGTCGATCGGCCACCTCCTCGGAGCCGCCGGTGCCGTCGAGGCGATCGCAACGCTTCTCGCCCTCGGCGACCGTGTCGCGCCCCCCACCGTCGGCTGGGCCGAGCGCGACGAGGGGATGGACCTCGACTACGTCCCCGAGACCCGTCCGCTCGTCGTCGCCGGCGACACCCCCGTCGCCCTGTCGAACTCGTTCGGATTCGGCGGCCACAACGCCGTCGTATGCCTGAGAGGACCCGCATGACCCCGCCGCCCCCGTCCGCGACCGCCGCCGCGCGCGAGGATCACGCTCGCGCCGCCCGCGGGACGATCACCGGCCGCCCCGTGCGTCAGGGGGTGCCCACGGTCCCGGAGCCCGTCCTGCCGATGACGCCCGGCCGGCGCCTCGAAGCGCTGTGCGACCCGGGGACGCTGCGCCTCCTGCGCAGCGAGGTCCGCTCGCCCGTGACCGACCGCGCCGGCGACGGCGACGGGGTCGCGGTGGGGGCCGGGGACGTCGACGGGCGCCCCGTGCTCGTCTACGCCGAGGACCCGAAGGCCCTGGGCGGGTCGCTCGGAGCCGCCCACGCGCAGAGCATCTGCCGGGTGCTCGACCTCGCCGACCGCGCCCGCGTCCCGGTCATCGGCCTCGTGTCGAGTGCCGGCGCCCGCCTGCAGGAGGGCCTCGCGGCCCTCGCCGGCTACGGCGAGATCTTCCATCGCATCGTGAAGCTGTCCGGCGTCGTGCCGCAGATCAGCGTCGTGTGCGGGCCGAGCGCGGGCGGCGGCGCCTACGCCCCGGCGCTCACCGACCTCGTGATCATGACCGAGGACTCCGCGATGTTCCTCACGGGCCCGGGCGTCGTGCGCGAGGTGACCGGGGAGGACGTCGACGCGGCCGGTCTCGGCGGTCCCCGCATCCAGTCGCGCAACGGCGTGTGCCATCTCGTCGGCGCCGACGAGGCGGAGGCCGTCCGGCTCGCGCGGCGCGCGCTCTCCTACCTGCCCTCGTGCCAGGGCGGCCCGCTGCCGCGACGCCCGTACGCCCATGACGCCTGCGACCCGTCGCGCCACGTGCCGTCGAACCCGCGCAAGGTCTACGACGTCCGGGACGTCATCACCGACATCGTCGACAGCGGCTCGACGCTCGAGCTCGCGCCGATGTGGGCGCGCAACATCGTCACCGCCTTCGCGCGGGTCGAGGGGCAGCCCGTCGGAGTCCTCGCGAACCAGCCGCGCTGGATGGGGGGCGTGATCGACGCCGACGCCGCCCAGAAGGCCGCCCGCTTCGTTCGCACCTGCCACCTGTTCGGCCTGCCGCTCATGGTCCTCGTCGACACGCCGGGCTTCCTCCCCGGGACCTCGCAGGAGCAGGAGGGCGTGATCCGCCACGGGGCGAAGCTCGTCCACGCGTTCGCGGAGGCGACGGTGCCGAAGATCACGATCGTGCTGCGCAAGAGCTACGGCGGCGCGCACATCGCGATGAACTCCTCCGCGCTCGGTGCCGACATCCAGTTCGCGTGGCCGGAGGCGCAGCTCGGCGTCATGGGCGCGCCGCAGGCGGTCCAGTTCGTGCACCGCCGCGACATCGCCGCCGCGCCCGACCCCGAGGCGCTGCGGATGGAGCTCGCCGGCGCCTACGAGGCCGAGCATCTCGGCTCCGAGGTCGCCGCGCACGGAGGCTGGATCGACGAGCGCATCGCCCCGATCGACACGCGGGACCGCGTCGCCTGGTCGCTGCGGCTGCTCGCCGGCCACCCGCGCCCCACCCCCGTCGCTCACAACGTCCCGCTGTGAGGCAAGGAGACCGCATGTCCGACCATCCCTGGCTCGACGACCTGCTCCCGGGCCACGCGCTGCGCGGCCGTGGGCGCACGATCACCGAGGCCGATGTCGTCGGCTTCGCGCAGCTCACCGGCGACCACCACCCGCAGCACGTCGACGCCGACTGGGCATCGCGCAGCGCCTTCGGCGAGCGGATCGCCCACGGGATGCTCATCGCGAGCTACGCGGTCGGGATGCTCGACCTTCCGCACGAGCGCGTCGTCGCGCTGCGCCGCGTCCGGGACGTCGTCTTCAAGCGCCCCGTCCGGCTCGGCGACACGATCCGCGCCAGCGCGACGGTGGAGGACGTGAAGGTCGTCGACGAGGCCGTGGGCCTCGTCGGGGTGCGCGTGAAGGTCACCGACTGCCGCGAGCGCCTCGTCGCCCGCATCGTCGTCGAGGTCCTCTGGCGCCGCGACCCCGCCGTCGCCGACGACGCGATGGCCGCGCTGCGCGAGACGGCCGTCGGCGAGCCCGTCTTCGTCCCGATCCCTCTATGAGCGGCGCCCCCCTCGAAGGGCGCCGGCTGCTCGTCACCGGCGTCCTCACCAAGGACTCGATCGCCTTCCACGTCGCCAAGCGCGCCCAGGAGCAGGGCGCCGAGGTGCTCCTCACCGGCTTCGGCCGCACGAAGCGGATGACCGAGCGCACCGCGGGCCGGCTCCCGGCGCCCGCCGATGTCGTCGAGCTCGACGTGACGAGCCCGGGGGACCTCGCCGCGATCGGGGGGGAGATCGACCGCCGCTGGGACGGCTCCCTCGACGGCGTGCTGCATGCGATCGCCTTCGCCCCCGGCGACGCCCTCGGAGGCCACTTCCTCGACGCGCCCGTGGAGAGCACGCTCACTGCGTTCCACATCAGCGCGGTCTCGCTGCGCGACCTCGCGGTCGCGCTGCGGCCGCAGCTCGCGAAGGGCGCGGACGGCGGTGCCGTCGTCGGGCTCGACTTCGACGCGACGGTCGCGTGGCCGCACTACGACTGGATGGGCGTCGCGAAGGCGGGGCTCGAGTCCGTCACGCGCTACCTCGCCCGCGACCTCGGTCCGGACAACATCCGGGTCAACCTCGTCGCGGCCGGTCCGCTGGAGACGCTCGCCGCGGGCGGCATCGACGGCTTCGACAAGCTCGCGCGCACGTGGGAGACCGCGGCGCCGCTCGGCTGGGACACGCGGGACCCGGAGCCCGTCGCCGATGCGACGCTGTTCCTCCTCTCGCCGGCCGCGCGGGCGATCAGCGGGCACATCCTGCAGGTGGACGGCGGGGCCCACGCAGTACGCACGGCGACCGGCTGACGGACGCCGCGCGCCGCCTCGGTAGTTCTCCGCATCGAAGCGGGGGCGACCTGCGGATGCTGTCGCTTCGACACATCGCGAGACTCCCGCCATGTCCCGCGTCGAGTCCCCGAAGAAGACCCCGTCGCCCGGTGGGCCGCGTACGACGCGCCCCCGTCCCGGAAGCCGCTCCGGGTCGGGTCCCCAGAGCGCGCGCACCATCGGCGCGGACCTCGAGCGCCGTCGGCTCGAGCACCGCGCCCGACGGCTCGAGCGCGTCCTCGACGTCCTGCGTCGCCGGGCGGACGCCCTCGGCGCCGACGCTCCCCCGGGCCTGAAGGCGGCGCTGTCGGACTTCAGCGCCGACCTCCGTCAGGCCCGCATCGACCTCGCCCCGCCGAGCAGGGTGGTCCCGGCCCCCGAGGGCTCGGCCACGGTGGCCCACGCGCACTAGACGCGCGCAGCGCCCAGGCAAGGGCGTCCGGCCCCACTCTCCTCCCCGGGGACGGACGCGGTTCCGGGACGTCGTCCGTCCGACCGTCATCACGCGCGGTCGGGCGGACGCGCTCTCGGGCGGGGACACCGCTGTACGCTCCCGTTCATGGGAGAGACCGCACGGAGGACGGTCGCCGGGGGATGCGCCGCGATCGCGATGCTGCTCGCGACCGCGATGCCCGCGTCGGCGCGCGACCAGGCGATCACGAGCTTCGACGGGACGAAGATCTCCACGAGCTTCTTCCCCGCCGCGGGGCTGAAGGCCGGGGAGAGGGCGCCGACCGTCCTGCAGGGACACGGCTGGGGCCTCGTCCGCAATCGGGACGCCGACGCGGGCGGCGAGGTCGGCGTCGGGGTCCTGCGGCGGGCGGGCTTCAACGTCCTCACCTGGGACGCCCGCGGCTTCGGCGAGTCGGGCGGGACGATCCAGGTCGACAGCCCCGACTTCGAGGGACGCGACGTGATGGCGCTCGTCGACTGGGTCGCGCGCCAGCCCGAAGCGCTCCTCGACGGGGAGGGCGACCCGCGCGTCGGCATGCAGGGGTCCTCGTACGCGGGCGCGATCGAGCTCGTCGCCGCCGGGATCGATCCGCGGATCGATGCGATCGCCCCCGACATCGCGTGGAACTCGCTCACGACCGCGCTCAACCGCGAGGGTCTCGCGAAGTTCGGCTGGGGTGCGGCGCTGCTCGGCCTCGGAACGACGACCGGCACGACGCTGGGGCTCTTCAGCCCGTACGGACCGGAGACCGGCACGATCCCGCCGGAGCTCGTCCAGGCGGGCGTCGACGGGATCGCCACCGGCCGGTTCTCCGATCCCGTCGACGCCTACCTCGAGGGGCGGAACCTGTCTCCCCTCGTCGAGCGCATCCGCATCCCCACCCTCCTCACGCAGGGCACCCCCGACACCCTCTTCTCGCCGTCGGAGGCGATGCGCAACTACGAGATCCTCCGGCGCAACAAGGTGCCGGTGAAGATGGTCTGGCACTGCGGCGGGCACGGTGCCTGCCTCACCGGCAACCAGCCCTCGATCGGCCGGGCCGCGATCCCGTGGCTGAAGCGCTGGCTGTTCGAGGACCCGTCGATCGACACCGGGCCCCGCTTCGAGTGGGTCGCCGACGACGCCGTGCGCCGCACGGCGCTCGACTTCCCGCTCGTCCCCGGGCCCGCGGTGTCCGCCGAGGGGTCGGGGCGCATCCTCAAGACGCCGGTCGACACCGTGAGCGGCGTGCTCATCGCCGCGACGCCGGGCGGGCTCGGCACGATGAGCGTGCCGCTGCCGGTGCCCGACACGGCGACCGACGTCGTCGGCGAGCCGGAGGTGACGATCACGTACTCCGGGACCGGTGCGAGCACCGACGATCACGTCTTCGCCCAGCTCGTGGACGTCGACCGCAACCTCGTCGTCGGCAACCAGACGACGCCGATCCCGGTGTTCCTCGACGGCCGCGTGCACACGGTGACCCGCCGGCTCGAGGGGATCGCCGTGCGGATGCGTCCCGGCTCGCACTACCGTCTCGAGATCGCGGGCGGATCGAACGTCTACGGGATCACGCGGGGTCTCGCCACGATCGAGGTCGCGAAGGCCCGGGTCGTGATGCCGACGGTGAACCCGGCGGCCACGCCGGACCGGGACGCGCTCGGGCTCCCGGCGCCGAAGCGGTGCGTCTCGCGGCGGAGCTTCCGCCTGCGCCTGACGCCCCCGAGGGGCGAGCGGTTCCGGAGTGTCACGGTGTACGTCGGCAAGCGCAAGGCGCGGACCGTTCGCGGGAAGGCCCTGCGCAGCGCGCGCATCGACCTGCGGGGCCTGCCGAAGGGCACGGTCCGCGTGAAGGTCGTCGCGCGGACCGCGAGGGGCCGCACGGTCGAGCAGGTTCGCCGCTATCGGACCTGTACGGCGAAGAAGCGGCGCTGACGTAAGCTACGCTCGCGTAGCCCTACCCCGCCGCGAGGAGACAGACGATGGCGACGAGCCCCGACCACCAGACGATCATCATCGGAGCCGGGTTCTCCGGGATCGGGACCGCGATCGCCCTCGACCGGGCGGGCATGCGCGACTGGCTCGTCGTCGACGACGGCGACGACGTCGGCGGGACGTGGCACTGGAACACCTATCCGGGCGTCGCGGTCGACATCCCGTCGTTCAGCTACCAGTACTCGTTCGAGCAGAGCTCCCGCTGGTCGCGCGTGTACGCGCCCGGGACGGAGCTGCGCGGCTACGCCCAGCACGTCACGGAGAAGTACGGCCTGCGCGACCGGATGCGCTTCGGCGTGCGGGTCACCTCCGCCGCGTTCGACGAGGACGCCGACCTGTGGCGCCTGCAGATGCGCGAGGGGGTGGAGCTCACCGCGCGCTACGTCGTCGCCGCGACCGGCGTCCTCACCCAGCCCAAGCCGCCCGAGATCGACGGGCTCGACGCATTCGCGGGCACGACGGTCCACACCGCGCGCTGGGACCACGACCTCGACCTGACGGGCAAGCGCGTCGCGATCATCGGCACCGGCGCCTCCGCCGTCCAGGTCATCCCCGCGATCGCGCAGGAGGTCGCGGATCTCACGGTCTTCCAGCGCACGCCGATCTGGTGCCTGCCCAAGCCCGACGCCGCGATGCCGGGCCCGATCCGCCAGGTCCTGCGCCGCGTCCCCGGCGGCAGGCAGGTCCTGCGGGCCCTCAGCCAGGCCTACGTCGAGGTGACGTTCCCGCTCGCCGCCCACTACGCGCGCGTCCTCCCGCTCGCCGCTGCGTCGGAGACGCTCGCCCGCCTCCACCTCCGCACGCAGGTGAAGGACCCGGAGGTCCGGGCGAAGCTCACCCCCTCCTATGCGATGGGGTGCAAGCGCCCGAGCTTCCACAACGAGTACCTCGCGACGTTCAACCGCGCCAACGTCCACCTGGAGACCAACCCGATCACCCACGTCTCGGCGACGGGCGTCCACACCGCCGACGGGGCCGCGCACGACGTCGACGTCCTCATTCTCGCGACGGGCTTCAAGGTCTTCGAGAGCGGGAACATGCCGCCGTTCGACGTCGCCGGACGTGACGGCGTGGACCTCGAGTCGTGGTGGGACGAGAACCGCTTCCAGGCCTACCAGGGCGTGAGCGTCCCGGGCTTCCCGAACATGTTCACGATCCTCGGCCCGTACGGCTACAACGGATCGTCGTACTTCACGCTCATCGAGAACTCCTCACGTCACATCGTGCGACTCCTGCGGCGCGCCGGCACGCAGGGCGCGACCCGTGTCGAGGTGACGGCGGAGGCCAACGCGCGCTACCACGCCGACATGCTGAAGGCCCGCCCCCGCCAGGTGTTCTTCCAGGACAGCTGCGCGGTCGCCAACAGCTACTACTTCGACAAGCACGGCGACGTGCCGTTCCGCCCGACGACGACGCTCGAGGCGGCATGGAGCAGCGGCCACTTCGACCTCGGTGACTACACCTTCACGTCGGTCGGCGACCGCGCGACGGTCCCCGCCTGACGTCAGAGGGTCGTCCCCGCCGCGAGCCGCGCCGCCGACCCCGGATCGTGCGCGGGGAGGAAGATCGTCGGGTGGGCGCGCCCGTGGGCGAGGATCGCGTCGATCGTCGCCACCGTCACCGCCGGCTTCGGCCCGATCGCGTCCGGTCGTCGCGCGCGAAGCTGCTCGAGGGTGTCGGTCGCGTCCCCCGCGAGGAGGACGTGCCGTCCGTCGTCGTCGACGCAGACGACCGACAGGTGACCGACGGTGTGGCCCGGGGTCGCGACCGCGACGATCCGGCCGTCCGCCGAGAGCGGCGCGCTGCGGGCGAAGCCGCCGAACGGGCCCCCGTCGAGGCCGAGGCCGCGCAGGTCGGCCCCGTCGGGGAGCGGCTGGCGGAACAGCCTCTGGAGGAGCCGTCCGTAACGGCTGCGGGCGAACGCGAGCTCCTCGGCGCCCACGTGCACGGGAACGCCGGGCAGATGCCCGAGCCCGTCCATGTGGTCGCCGTGGAGGTGGGTGAGCACGACGGCGTCGACGTCGGCGGCCGCGAGCCCGACCGCGGCGAGGGCATGGGGCAGCTCGTCGTCCGGGCCCACGTCGAACCGCGCGAACGGGATGTCGTGGGCCGCCGCGGTCTCGCCCGTGTCGACGAGCAGGAGGCGGCCGTCGTGCTCGATCGCCCAGCAGTGGATCGGCAGGGGCGACGACCAGTCCCCCGGGAGCAGGAGGTCGAGCTGGCGCCGCGGCCCGGCGCGCGCGTGGAGGAAGGCATCCTTCACGCGGACCGAGCCGGTCTGCAGAGCGTGGATCCGCATCGGACCGCGGACCCTACCCGTGCGGCGGGAGGTCAGCGGGAGGGCACCGCAGCGGGCTGCGCGGTCCGGTCCGTGCTGCCGCGGTGCAGCACGGCCGCCGTCGCCTGCGGGTCGTCGAGCATCGGCAGGTGCCCGCAGTCGCGCAGCACGATCGACCGGGCCAGGGGGAGCACCCCGGGCTGCGGGGGCACGACCATGCGGTCGTGCTCGCCCCACGCGAGGAGCACCGGCACGCGGATGCGCTCGCCGCCCTGGAAGAAGTTCGCGCGCATCGCCTTGTTCGTCGCGACGAACGACGGTGCCGTCGCGTAGGCGCGCGTGACCCTCACCGCGTCCTCGTGCGAGACCCGCTCGGGGTGCGCGACGATGCCGTTCAGCGCGAACGCCTTCGCGGCGTCGGACCGCATGAGAGCCGGGAGCGCGGGCCGCAGCGTGCGGGCGACGCGGTGCATCACGAACGGCTTCGGCGCGAGCGGCCCGCTCCAGAGACCCGCCGGGCACACGCCGGTGACCGACGAGACCGCGCCGAGCTTCGCCATCTCGAGCGCGATCCAGCCGCCGAGCGAGTTGCCCGCGACGTGCGGGCGCTCGAGCCCGATCGAGTCCAGCCACGCGACGAGGTGCTCGGCGATCGCCCAGGGAGTGGGTTCCACGCCGTCGGGGAGGGGGGCGGACTCCCCGAAACCCGGCAGGTCGACCGCGAGGACGTCGCGGTCCTCGGCGAGGATCTCGACGACGCCGCGCCACACGTGACGCTCCCCTCCGAGTCCGTGGAGGAGGACGAGCGGTGCGCCGGTCCCGGCGCGGTCGTGGGCGACGCTCACGCGACGGCGGCGTCCTGCTCGACGCCCTCCTCGCGGACCGGGAGATGCGCGAGGCTCGGGGGCGGTGTCGGCGTCC
>JBFIDS010000014.1:0-17507 GCA_041603715.1 Paraconexibacter sp.
GGGACCGCACGATCATCGCGAGCCACGGCGAGCCGCTCGACGTCGCCGGGCACACCGGCATCGTCCTGACGTATGCGAACAAGGGCACGCTTGCCCAGCGGCTGCACAGCGAGGGGCGTCTGAGCCTGGAGACCCTCGAGCGCTGGGGTGAGGATCTGCTCTCAGCAGTGAGTTACCTCGAACAGGTCGCTGTTCCGCATCGCGACATCAAGCCCGAGAACCTCGGCATCGCCGAGGTCGGTCCGCGCAAGCAGCTACGCCTCGTCCTGATGGACTTCTCGCTGGCGAACGCCCCGGCCGATCAGCTGCACGTCGGCACGCGGCCATACCTGGATCCGTTCCTGGGCCCGAAGTTCGATCGCCCGCGTTGGGACCTTGCCGGTGACCGGTTCGCGGCGGCGATGGTGCTGCATGAGATGGCCGCCGGCACGCTGCCCTACTGGGGGTCCCGGGCGACCGATCCGCGCTTCACCCAGGCGGAGGTGACTGTCGACCGCGACGCGTTTCCACGGGAGATCGCCGGCCCGTTGGCCGAGATGCTCGAGCGAGCGCTCGCGCGCGACGCGTCGCAGCGCTTCGACACCGCCGACGATCTCGAACGTGCGTTCAAGCGGATCTTCCAGCAGCTCGATGTGCCGGCGGAGTCGCCGGAGGCCCTGCGGGACGCGGAGCAGCTGCGGGCCGCGGCGACTCACACGACGCCGGTCGTCGCGATCGGCTTGAGCGCGCGGGCGACGAACGTCCTCGAGCGTCAGAACGTCCAGACGGTCGCCGACTTCATCGGGCTTGCGCCTCTAGCGATCAACACGGCGCGCGGCGTCGGGTTGGAGACGCGCCGCGAGCTCGTCGATGCCCAGAAGGACCTTCGACGTCGCCTGGGCAGCGTGACCACGGAGCCGGCCCGACGGACGACGAGCGTGGTTCTCGGCGAGGACGCGAGCCTGGCGGACGTCGTCGCTGCCCTTGCTCCGGCACGGACCAACCGCGGGTCGGCGACGGCGGAGATCGTCGATCGGCTGCTCGGAGTCCAGACGATCCCTGACGTTGCAGCGTGGCCGAGCCAGACCGACGTCGCGACCTCTCTAGGCCTGACGCGCGCACGGGTCGGGCAGGTGCTGGGGAAGTGCCGCGGTCAGTGGAACAAGCTCACAGCGCTGACGCGATTCCGCGAGCAGCTCATGAACGAGCTGGCCGTGCTCGGCGGCGTCGCTGCGGTTGAGGAGCTCGAGCGAGCATTGCTCGCGGAGAACGGCACGGGCGACCCCGACCAGGACCGAATGCTTATCCGCGCGGTCGCACGCGCAGCAACCGAGCTGGAACTCGCCGAACGCGAACCCCAGCTCGCGCAGCGCCGCACCCACGATGGGCGAGTCCTGCTCGCGTCAGCCGGCGCGAGCGCGGGTGACCGTCAGCAGGCGCTCGACTTCGCGGTCCGACTCGGCGCGATCGCCGACGAGCTGGCGGCGGCGGAGACGCTCGCCGCTCCGGCCGAGGTTACGGCACGCCTGACCCGCATCGCGCCGCCGAGTGCCCTGAGCGCGATGTCGCGTGATCGTCTGGTCGCACTCGCTGCGGCGGCCTCGCGCACCGCTGCGGTCTCGGCCCGGCTCGAGCTGCACCCACAGGACATGAGCCCGGCCAGGGCGCTCGCGCTCGGGCGTGCGGCGCTGCTCGGCAGCGACGCGATCAGCGTCCCCGAGATCCAGCGCCGTATCGCTGCGCGCTTCCCGCATGCGCAGCGGCTACCCGGCCGGCCGGAGCTCGACCGGCTCTTGACCGAGAGCGGCTTCGACCTTCGTTGGGACCATGGCATCGACGCGTACGTCGCGCCGCAGCGCATCGCGCTGACCGGGCTCACGAGCTACGAGTCGTCGATCGGCCGCATGGCAACGGCGACCGGGACGACGCTCGCGCGGCCCGCCGCGGACCCGGCGGTCGTCGAGGCGCGCGACTTCGAGCGGCGACTGCTCGACGCGCAACGCGACGGCGGCGTCCTGAGCCTGATGGCGTACCCACAGGAGCTCCCCGACGCGGGCAAGGAGCTGCGCCGACTCGGCGCGACCGTGATCGACATGGACGCGCTCCTGATCCGTCAGCTCCGCCAGGGAGCGGACGACCTCGGCATCACCGACTGGGGTGTCGTGCTGGCCGCCGACGCCCAGGACCGCTCAAGCGTCGAGTGGACCAACCTCGGCCGCCTCGTCGACCGTGCCATGCCCGCCGTCGAAGACCACATCGCCCATACGCAGGGCACGGTCCTGCTCGTGAACGTCGGCCTCATCGGCCGCTACCGCCAGCTCGGCCTGTTCGACCGGTTGCGCGCACGCATCATGGACGGCGCGCCCTTGCGCGCCTGTTGGACGCTTGTCCCGGCCGACGATCAGACCGACCGGCCGTCGATCGACGGAAACGCCGTGCCCGTCCTGACCCCGAACGAGTACTCCCGCATCCCCCGGAGCTGGCTGCGCAACCTCCACCGCGCAGGCGCCCAAGGAGCCGCATGATCGATCGCACCGCCCTGCTCGCCACGCTCAAGCCTGTGGTCACCGACCTCGAGGACTCCATCCGGGAGCGCGCGCTGACAACGCCCGAGGTCGAGGAGCATCTGGAGCGCGAGCACAACAAAGCCGTGACCGCCGAGCGGACCGCGATGTCCCTGGAGGAGTGGCGTGAGGGTGAGATCACGCAGGCCGCGGTCGCCTGGGTGCTCGCGTGCGTCTTCGTGCGCTTCCTCGAGGACAACCGGCTCATCGATCAACCGCTCATCGCGGGCCCCGGGCAGCGGGGTGCGGCTGCGCTGGGCCATCGCTCTGTGTACTTCCAGCGCGAGCCCGGGCACAGCGATCGCGAGTATCTCGAGTCGTGTTTCCGGGAGGTCGCTGCCTTCCCGGCGGTGACGGCGCTCTACGACGAGCGCCACAACCCGCTCTGGCGGTTGGGGCCGACGGCGGACGGCGCTCGGGAGCTGCGTGAGACGTTCACCCGGGTAGACCCGGAGACCGGTGAGCTCGTCCACGACTTCACCGACCCGGATCTTGGAACGCGCTTCCTCGGCGATCTCTACCAGGACCTGTCCGAGGCAGCGAAGAAGCGGTACGCGCTGCTGCAGACTCCGGACTTTGTCGAGGAGTTCATCCTCGACCGGACGCTTACGCCGGCGATCGCGGAGTTCGGGCTCCAAGCGGTCCGGCTGATCGATCCGACCTGCGGCTCTGGCCACTTCCTGCTCGGGGCGTTCGAGCGGCTGTTCGCGCTGTGGCGGGAGCGGGAGCCGGGCACGGCCGTGGAGGTGCTTGCGCAGCGGTGTCTCGATCAGATCGCGGGCGTGGACCTGAACCCCTACGCGACTGCGATCGCGCGGTTCCGACTTGTGGTGCAGGCGCTGAAGGTGTGCGCGATCCAGCGTCTAGCGGAGTCGCCGGCTTTCACGCTCAACCTTGCGACCGGTGACAGCCTGCTCCATGGGCCGTTGCCGTTCGAGGGTGCCGCGATGCTGTTCGACGCGGGCCGGCTCGATCGGAACATCGCGCACGTGTACGAGAGCGAGGACGCCGCTGAGCTCAAGCGCATCTTGGGGCGGGGATACCACGCTGTGGTCGGTAACCCGCCCTACATTGCAGTCGACGACGACGCTTGTCGCGAGGCATACCGCAAGCGCTACGAGGCATGCCATGGACAGTTCGTGCTGACCGTCCCGTTCATGGAGCGCTTCTTCGAGCTCGCCCAGGTCCGTGACGAAGCTCAGCGCAATCTTGCCGGCTTCGTTGGCAAGATCACGGGGAGTAGCTTTATGAAAAGGGAGTTTGGTGCCCCTTTGGTCGAGCGTTACCTGCCGCGAGTCGACACCTCGCTAATCGTCGACACGAGCGGTGCATACCTTCCCGGGCACGGGACACCGACGGTCCTTGTCTTCGGGAGAAGTCGGCAGCCCACGGGGGGCTCCCTTCGTGTGCTGGACTGTGTGAGTAAAGATCCAGGTGGAACGTCGGATCCCGCACAAGCTCCTGCTTGGCAATCGATCCGTCGTCTTGCTACTGGCGACGGAAGTGACGCCTTCATCCGGAGCTCGTTGGTTCGTCGCGAAGCTCTCTTCAAGCACCCCATGATGCTGGGGATCGGACGCGAACTGCTAATTAGGATCGCGACGGGCCGCAGTCGCGTGCGCGACCGCAACGTGAGTGTCGGCGCGATGTGTGCCACGCGTGAGGACGCCGCGTACTACTTGGATCCGCACTGCGCGCGAACGTTCGGCCTCGGTGAATTTTCCCGTCCGGTACTCGGTGGCGACGCGATCCGCGACTGGGTAGGCGACGTCAACGAGATCGCGGTATTCCCGTACACAGACGCTCTCGAGCCAGTCGGCCAACTCGCCCAGCCACTAGCGAGGCTACTGTGGCCCCTCCGGGCCGTACTTCGGCGGCGCCGTGATTTTGGTGGAACGATGGACGAACGGGGACTTGCGTGGTACGCCTTTTCACGTCTGCTGCCTGGACGGGTCCAAGCAGCTCGGAAGATCGCATGGGGCGAGATCGCCACGCACACTCATTTTGCGGTCGTGGAGAACGACGCGCTTCTGAACATGACGTCGCCGATGCTCGAGTTCCCGCCGGACACCGATCGCGCTGAGGTCCTAGCTCTTGCCGGCGTTCTGAACAGCTCAACGATCGCCTTCCATTTGAAGCAGACTTGCCAACCGAAGGGTGCGCATCTTGCGCAAAATCGGTTGCGCGATGAGCGGTACGCATTCAATGCGGAAAACATCAAGGATCTGCCGCTTCCGTCCCGTCACCCTGCCGAAATCGCTCGTCCAATCGATGAGGTCGCACAGCAGCGTGCGGACCTGCTCGATGCTGTTGCTTCCGACGATGACTCACCACTGGTCGAGCGCTTCGCGGAGCTGAAGCAGTGTGACGCCGAGCTGACCGGACGGCTGGTGTCGTTGCAAGAGGAGCTTGATTGGTCGGTACTGGCCGCGTACGAGCTGGTCGACGCGGGCTTGCCTATCGCTGGCGAGTCGGCGCCGCCGGTCGCCCTTGGCGAGCGTGCCTTCGAGATCGTTCTGGCACGGCAGGTGGCTGCGGGTCAGACGGAGACGACGTGGTTTGAGCGGCACGGGTCGACGCCGATCACCGAGGTCCCCTCGCATTGGCCGGCGGAGTACCGCGCGATCGTCGAGCAGCGGATCGCACTCATCGAGTCCGATCCGGATGTGGGGCTGATCGAGCGGCCGGAGCACAAGCGCCGGTGGAACCGTGCGCCGTGGGAGAAGCGCGTCGAGTCGGCGCTCGCGGGGCTCGTGCTCGACGCGCTGGAGGCACCGGAGCTGTGGGCCGACCTGCGTCCGCGCTCAACGGCGGAACTGACCGATCACCTTCGTATGACCCCTCGTCTCGTAGAGGCGCTGGAGCTCTTGGCGGGGAGCAAGGACGCGGACCTCGGCGCAACGGTCGCGCGGCTCGTCACGGGCGCCGCGGTTCCGCGGCTCGCCGCACAGCGCTTCACCGAGAAGGGGCTCGCCAAGCACGCGGTGTGGCAGCAGGTGTGGGAGCTGCAGCGCGCGGAGGATCGGGGCGAGGAGGTCGGGACTATCCCGGTGCCGCCGAGGTATGGAAAGCCCGACTTCCGCTCGGGCGTCTCGTGGGAGCATCGCGGCAAGCTCGACGTGCCCAAAGAGCGCTTCGTCCTCATCCCGGGCGCTGAGCGCGGAGCGGACAGCTCGGCCGTCGTCGGGTGGGCCGGCTGGGACGAGAAGGACCTCGCTCGCGCACTCGCGGGTCGCGTCACCGAGCTTCGCGACCAGGACGCCGCCGACGCCGAGCGTGTCGCGCCGTTGCTCGCCGCGGTGCTCGAACTGCTGCCCTGGATCGATCAGTGGCATCCCGACGGTGACCCGCTCTTCGCCGGCCCCCCCGGCGCGTTCTTCGAGAGCTGGCTGGACGGGCAGCTCGCGGAGCTGTCGATCACCCGTGAGACGCTGCTTGAATGGCGCCCGCCGGCGCCGACCCGTGGCCGCAAAGCAAAGGCACCAACCGCATGACGTTGCTCAAGGACCTCATCACGATCCCTGAGGCCGTCCAGAAGGGCGACTTCGTTATGTCGCTCGCGACCGGGGTGGAGAACAGCGAGCAGACGCTCGGCAGCTACGTCATCACGCCGCAGCTCGCGGATGCCTACAAGGACGCGCTGCGGTTCATCGCGTCCGCGATCAGCGACAACAAGAGCAAGGCCGCCTACCTCGACGGCAGCTTCGGCTCGGGCAAGTCGCACTTCATGGCGGTCCTGCACCTCATCCTCCAGCGTGACCCGGCGGCGCGCGCTTTGCCAGAGCTCGCTGAGGCGATCGCGGCGAGCGAACCGGTGCTCGCGGACTGCTCGTTCGAGCTCGTCCCGTTCCACATGATTGGCGCCGAGTCGATGGAGCAGGCGGTGTTCGGCGGCTACGTCAAGCACATCCGGGACCAAGACCCCGACGCCGTGCTCCCCGGGGTCTACGCCGACGAGCCGCTCTTCGACCAGGCCGACGTCTCTCGATCGCAGATGGGCGACGACGCGTTCTTCGCAGCGCTCAACGACGGTCAGCCGTCAGGGGGCGGTGGATGGGGCGCGCTCGAAGCCGCGTGGGACGCCTCGTCGTTCGAGAAGGCCCGCAACGCTCCGGTCGGTGACCCTGAACGCGGGCGGCTCGGCAGCACCATCGTCGCGCGGCTGTTGCCCGGCTACGCGAAGGCGATGAGCGGCAACGCCACCGGCTATGTCGACTTCGACACCGGCCTGGCCGAACTGTCGCGGCACGCGCACGCGCGCGGCAACCAGGGGCTGATCCTGTTCCTCGACGAGCTGATCCTCTGGCTCGGCAGCCGCATCCGGGACACGGCGTTCGTGGAGCGTGAGGGGCAGAAGCTCATCAAGCTCATCGAGTACACGCATAACCGCCCGGTCCCGATCGTGTCGTTCGTCGCCCGGCAGCGGGACCTACGTGAGTTCGTCGGTGACCAACTTCCGGGTGCGGACAAGCTCTCGTTCGCCGATGCCTTGAAGCACTGGAACGACCGGTTCCACCGGATCTCGTTGGCCGATCGCAACCTGCCGAAGATCGCTGAGCGTCGACTGCTGCGACCGCGGGGCGAGGCCGAGCGGTTGCAGATCGATGCTGCGTTCACGCAGACCCAGCGATCCAACCCGCAGGTCCTCGACGTGCTCATGACCGAGGAGAGCGACCGGGACCAGTTCCGGGCGACCTATCCGTTCAGCCCCGCGTTCATGGCGACGCTCGTGGCGGCGTCTTCGGCGCTGCAGCGCGAGCGCACCGCGCTGCGCGTGATGTTGCAGCTCCTCGTCGACCGGCGTGAGGAGCTGACGATCGGGGACCTGGTGAGCGTCGGTGACCTCTTCGACGTGCTCGCTTCGGGCGACGAGCCGTTCAGCGACGACCTCAAGCGCCACTTCGAACACGCTCGCGAGGTCTACCGCGACCAGTTCCGCCCGATGCTGCTCGACAGCCACGGCGTGGCCGACGGGGACGTTGCCGCGCTTTCGCCGGCGCATCCGTTCCGTGCCGACGATCGGCTGGTCAAGACGCTTCTGCTGGCTGCGCTCGTGCCGGCGGCGGGGCCGTTGAAGAACCTCGACGTCGCACGGCTGACCGCGCTGAATCACGGCTCGATCGCCTCTCCGATTCCCGGGGGCGAGAAGGGCATCGTTCTGGGCAAGCTCCGCACCTGGTCGGCGCGGGTCGGGGCCCTCAAGGTCGGCGACGACCCGCAGAACCCGAGCGTCGCGCTGCGCCTCACCGGCGTGGACGTCGACTCGGTCGTCAGCCGGGCCGAGCATGTCGACAACGTCGGGGAGCGCCGCCGGCTCATCAAGGGACTCGTGCTCGCCGAGCTCGCGGTCGATACCGACCAGCGGCTGTTCAGCGAGCACCCGGTGATGTGGCGGGGCACCCAGCGGACGGTCGATGTCGTGTTCGGCAACGTGCGCGACACGAGCGACCTGCCGGACGACGCGATCCGTGCCTCGAGTGGTCGGTGGAAGGTCGTCGTCGACTATCCGTTCGATCAGGGGCACACGCCGCTAGAGGATCTCGACCGTCTGGAGAAGTGGCGCAGCGACCACGGACAGTCGAACACGGTGTGCTGGATACCCGCGTTCTTCTCATCCGGACTGCAGCGCGACCTCGCCAAGCTCGTGGTCATCACCCACATCCTCAGCGGCGACCGGCTCGACCAGTTCGCCGACCATCTCAGTCCGGCGGATCGGGTGCAGGCGCGCGGCCTGCTGTCCGACCAGCGCTCGTCGCTGGAGCAGCGGGTGCGGACTGCGATCCGTCAGGCGTACGGGGTGGAGCGCACCGCGCCGGAGACGATCGACACCTCGCACGGGATCGAGGAGCGGATCCAGTCGCTTCGCCCCGGGTTCACCGCCCAGGTGCCGATCGGAGCGACGCTGGCGGACGCCTTCGCTGGCCTGCTCGGCCAGCTCTTCGATCACCAGTACCCGCGGCACCCGCGGATCGAGATGGCCTACAGGGCCGCGAACCTCCGCGTCGTGCTGGAGGAGGTGCAGCGCGCCGCCGCAACCGAGGACGGCCGCATCACCGTGCCGTCGGACCGGCGCAAGGTGATGCGCGCGATCGCCGCGCCCCTGCAGCTCGGACAGCAGTTCGAGGAGCCGTTCCTGCTCGGAACGACGTGGAAGGACCACTTCGACAAGCAGATCGCTCTGGCGGCGCAGGCTGGTCAGGGGTCGGTCACGGTGGCCGACCTGCGTGGTTGGATCGATGAGCCGGAGCCGCTCGGGCTCCCGCGCGACCTCCAGAACCTGGTGATCCTCGGCTACGCGGCGCAGAGTGGCCGCGTGTTTCGCCAGCAGGGCGGCCCGGTTCAGCCAACCCTCGACAAGCTCGATGACGGGTTCGAGCTTGTGAGCCCCGAGCTGCCGACGGAGGATGCATGGGCTCGTGCGCGCAACCGGGCGAGCTCGATCTTCGGGATGGCCGACGTCAACCCGGCACGCAGCAGTTTCGAGTCGCTCGCGGCGGCGCTGCGCGCTCGCGGCCAGGCTGCGCTTCCCACGCTCGAGGGGCTCGTGCCATTGCTTGAGCAGCGCGCGGGCCAGCTCGGAGCGGATCCTCAGGCGTGCCGGCGACTGCTGACGGCGCGCGCGGCGCTCGACCTGGGGAGGGGGCTGGCGTTGAGCGAGGCGCCGCTCGACGTGATCGAGCGCTTCGCAGGCCTGGAGCTCGACAGCGAGCAGCACGTCGGCACCGCACTGGCGACCGCAGACGCGACTCGGCTCGCGCTCAGCGATCAGCGATGGGAGCTTCTGAGCGTGGCGGTGACGCGCGCGGACGCGAGCGAGCCGGGCTTCGTCGAGATCGTGAGCACGCTGCGCGAGGCGTTGGTGGCCGACGAGTTCGCGGTCGCGCTCGAGCCGGCGATCGCGACGGCCTACAAGGACGCGGTGGCGCTCATCGGTGCCGCTGCGACGTCAACGCCGGGGCACGCTCCGGTGCCGCCCGTCCCGGTGCCGCCGGCAACGACGTCTGGTCCCGGAGTGTCCGTGTCGCGCGGCACGAAGGCTGGGCTGGCCGTCGACGAGGCACGGGCGGAGCTCGACCGGCTGGCGGCACAGGACGGGGAGGTCGAGGTCTCGATCGCCTGGACGGTGACGACGAGGACGAGCGACGCTTGAGCCCGGCGATGACCGCTGAGCGGCTTCGCCCGCACTTGGAAGGTTGGCTTGCCTCCGGCGGGCCGGGCCGGACCTTCGTGGTGCACCTCGATGGCGGCTGGTCTGGATCCGAGCAGCTGCTCGTCGGCGACCACTACGTCGACGTCCGTGTCTGCCCGTCGGAGCTGGCTGTTCGTGAGGAGCTGTCGCGGGAGCGTCCGGACGGCCGCACGCTCGTGCTGCTCAGCCCGGCCGAGATCCAGGGTGCCGATGTCCTCGCGCGGATCGCCAAGCGCAGGGTGCTCCGTTTGCACGCTTGGGAGGCGGTTCAGACGCTCTTCGGGGTCCGCCAGATCGACCCCGTGATCCTGAGCGAGCGTTGGATGGCCGAGGCGCTCGTGGAGGCGGCGCCGCCGGGCGGCTACGAGAAGACCGCGGCGCGCGCCCTTGATGCGGACCGGGCTTGGCGAACGCTCCTGGAGCACCGTTACGGCATCGTCGCCGACGGTGGGCTCGATGCCCTCGCGACCTGGGCTGCCGGTCCGGGGACGGACCGGCTGGGTGAGCGCTCACCGGAGGAGTACGCGGCGGTCCGGCGTCGCCTCTCGTCGAGCGTGCCCGGGTCGGAGGTCGTGTTGGGCGCAGTGGCGGCCGGCCGCGGGGGTGAGGTAGTCGCGATCGGCCTGGTCGCACGAGTGCTGGCCGACGGCCCGGCAGGCGAGGACCGCGCCGCCGCGCGCGCGCTCGCAACGACGCTGCTTCTCGGTGGTTGGGCCTTCGAGGAGGCTGCGGCGCGCGCGCTCGCCGAGGTGGCCGAGCGGCGCGTGGGCGAGCTGCTGCGCAGCGACCCGCCGCTGGCGCACACGGTCCTGCGTAGTGCCGACACGGTCGTCGCGACGCTCAACGCCGAGCCGCTTGTGGCGGTGAGTGACCTTCTTGCCAGCGGCCTGCGGGCGCGTCGCGCCGACTTGGGGGCGGCACTCGCTCGACGCCGCGCCGGAACGGCGGCGGCCGTGGAGATCGAGCGCGCCGCGGATCGGATCCGCGCGCATCGCGTCTCCGATCACCACCGGGTGGCTGAGATGGTGGTTCGAGCGGTGCGCTGGCTCGACGCCAGGAGCGCGAACCCGCAGGACTTCAGCACCGCCGCAGGTGCCTACGCCGGTGACAGCTGCTACGCCGACTGGGCCCGCACGGAGCTGAGGGTCGTCACCGGGGATGCTGCGCTCGACGACGAGCTGCGCGCCCTCGTTGCCGAGCTGGACGCCCGCCGACGCGACGAGGACACCCGATTCGCCTCCCTGCTTGCAGCGTACGTCGGCCATGCCGCCGCGGGCGCCCCCGTGCTCGGGGTCGAAGAGGTGCTGGACCGGGTGGTGGCGCCGCTGGCCCGTCAGCGGCCCGTGCTGTTCCTCGTCCTCGACGGCATGAGCCACCGGGTGGCGAGCGAGCTCCTCGAGGACGTCGTCGCCCGCGGCTGGAGCGAGCTTCGACCGGACGAGCAGAACGGCAGGACCCTCGTGCTCTCGGCGCTGCCGAGCGTGACCGAGTTCTCGCGAACGAGCCTGCTCAGCGGTGAGCTCGTGAAGGGCAAGATGGCGAATGAGGCCAAAGCCTTCGCCGGGCATCCGGCGCTCGTCGAGGTCAGTGCCCGCGGGGGCGCTCCGGTGCTGTTCCACAAGGGGGCGTTGAAGGACCCGCACGGCGGTCTCGCGGCTGAGCTCCGGTCCGAGCTGGCCGGAGACCGTCGCGTCGTCGGCGTCGTCGTGAACGCGATCGACGACCATCTCGCGCGCAACGATCAGCTCGCCGCACCGTGGGACACGGGCTACATCCCGCTCTTGCGACTCTTGCTCGACGAGGCTCGCGACGCCGACCGACTCGTCGTTCTCGCGAGCGACCACGGTCACGTGCTCGATCACGGCGGCGCCTCGCGCAGCGGCGGGCCCGAGCACGGAGAGCGATGGCGCGGCGTTGGCACCGGCCCCGAGGACGGGGAGCAGCTCGTTGAGGGGACTCGCGTCCTCGTGCCCGGCGGGCGGTGCGTGCTGGCGGTCGACGAGCTTGTCCGCTACGCACCGCGCAAGCACGGCTACCACGGCGGAGGCAGCCCACAGGAGGTCCTCGCGCCGCTGCTCGTGCTGACCGCAGGGGCAGCCGACGGAGTCGAAGGCTGGAGCGAGGCTCCGTACGACGTGCCGAACTGGTGGCTTGGCGGGCCGCAGGATGACGTCGCGGTCGAGATGCCGGTCGAGCCGCGGCGCCCTGCTTCGGAGGAGGTGTCAGGGCAGCTGACGCTTGCTCCAGCGACGGACGTCGAGCCGACAGGGCCGGGGTTGGTGCCCGCCTGGCTGGGCGCTCTCCAGGAATCGCAGGTCTTCACCGACGCGCTGGCGGCCGCGGGCCGGGCTCGGGTGCCGCAGGAGCGGTTCGTCGGGATCCTCGCTGCGCTCGACGCCGCGGGCGGCAAGCTGCTGCTCGACGCGCTGGCCCGCCGGACGGGGATTGCGCCACTACGCCTGCGGGGGACGCTCGCCACCATGCGGCTGCACCTCAACGTTGAGGGCTTCGACGTGCTCACCCTCGACGAGGACTCCGGCGACGTCATCCTCGACCTCGCGCTGCTGCGCCAGCAGTTCGGACTCGAGGCATCGTGAGCGCGCCGATGCCCAGCCCACAGCGCCGGGCCGAGATCATCAGCGCTCTGCGACGCGGAAGCGTCCCCGAGCGCGGCCTGGACACGTTCGCCGTCGGCCTCGAGCACCTGACCCCCACGGTCGATGAGGAGCTGCGCTCGGTCGCGAACGGCCAGTCGCAGTTCAAGGCCATCCGCGGCGACTACGGCACCGGCAAGACCTTCTTCGCCCGGTTGCTGACCGAGCGGGCCAAGGCGGCAGGCTTCGCGACCTCAGAGGTGCAGATCTCCGAGACGGAGACCCCGCTACACCGTCTGGAGACCGTGTACCGCCGGACGGTCGAGCGGCTCTCGACCGCCGACGTTCCGCAGGGCGCGCTGCGGACGGTGCTCGAGCGCTGGGGCTTCGCACTCGAGGAGGACGTCCTCGCGACAGGCGACGTCGATGAGCACGACGAGGTCGCGCTGCAGGCGCGCGTCGATGTTCTGATGGAGGGCCGGCTCGCCGAGGTCAGTCGCAGCGCACCGCTGTTCGCAACCGCGCTGCGCGCCCACCGGGCGGCCCTCGCGAGCGGCGACAAGGTGCAGGCCGACGGTGTCCTGGCGTGGATCGGTGCGCAGCCGAACGTTCCGGCCGCGGTGAAGCGGGCGGCCGGCTTCAAGGGAGAGATCGATCACCTCGGCGCGTTCAGCTTCCTCCAGGGACTTCTCGTGGTGCTGCGCGACGCCGGCCACTCCGGGCTCGTGCTCGTCCTGGACGAGATCGAGACGCTGCAGCGGGTCCGCAGTGACGTACGCGAGAAGAGCCTCAACGCGCTGCGGCAGCTCATCGACGAGATCTACGGCGGTCGGTTCCCCGGGCTCTACCTCGTCATCACGGGCACGCCCGCGTTCTACGACGGACCGCAGGGCGCCCAACGCCTGGCCCCGCTGGCACAGCGGCTCGCCACCGACTTCGCAGGTGATCCCAGGTTCGACAATCCCCGAGCAGTTCAGTTGCGCCTGCCGGCCTTCGATTTCGACCGGCTCGTCGCCGTCGGCACCCGAGTGCGCGACATCTACGTCGAGGATCGGGAGGCGGCCGACCGGCTGCGGTCGCGGGTCGACGACGGATACGTGCGGACCCTGGCGGGAGCGGTCGCCGGCGAGCTCGGGGGTGGAGTCGGGATCGCGCCTCGGATCTTCCTCAAGAAGCTCGTCGACGTCCTCGACCGGGTCGATCAGTTCGCCGACTTCGACCCGCTGAAGGACTACGCGCTGACGGTCGGTGAGGCCGAGCTGACGATGGAGGAGCGCGAAGCCCGCGCCCCGCGCTCGGCCGACGACATCGAGCTCGATGTCTGAGGCGTTCGGTCGGCTGCATCCGGCCGTCCAGCACCACGTCGTCAACTCACTCGGTTGGCGCTCACTGCGGCCGCTGCAGGAGCAGGCGATCGCCCCGGTCCTCGACGGCCGCCACGCGCTGCTCGGTGCCCCGACCGCGGGCGGCAAGACCGAGGCTGCGGTGCTGCCGTTGCTCTCCCGAATGGTGCAGGAGCGCTGGTCCGGTCTCTCGGTGCTCTACGTCTGTCCGCTCCGAGCGCTGCTGAACAACCTGTATCCGCGCGTCCACGGATACTGCGAGTTGCTGGGGCACCGCGCGGCGATCTGGCACGGCGATGTCGGTGACGGCGAGCGCAAGCGCATCTTGGCGGACCCGCCCGACGTGTTGCTGACGACCCCGGAGTCGATCGAGGCCATGCTCATGTCGCGTCGCGTCGACGCCGACCGGCTGTTCGGCGGGGTGCAGGCGGTCGTCGTCGACGAGATCCATGCGTTCGCCGGTGATGACCGCGGATGGCATCTCCTTGCAGTGCTCGCGCGGCTGGACGCGCTCGCGGGCCGCGAGCTCCAGCGGGTGGGGTTGACGGCGACGGTAGGGAACCCGGACTGGCTGCTCGACTGGCTCGTCTGCGGAGGCGACGGCGAACGGGAGGTCGTTCTCGTCGGGGCCGGTACCCCTGGAGAGCTCGACCTGACCGCGGACTGGGTCGCGAGTGACGCCAATGCGGCCAAGGTCATCTCGTCGCTGCACCACGGCGAGAAGCGCCTCGTGTTCGCCGACAGCCGTGCACGTGTCGAATCTCTCGCCGCATCGCTGCGGGCCGAGGGCACGACCGTCTTCGTCTCGCACTCGTCGCTAAGCCGCGACGATCGCCGGCAGGCAGAGCGCGCGTTCGCCGAGACCCGTGACTGCGTCATCGTTGCGACATCGACGCTCGAGCTCGGGATCGACGTCGGTGATCTCGACCGCGTCGTGCAGATCGGTGCGCCGCGGACGGTTGCGTCGTTGCTGCAGCGCATGGGCCGCACCGGCCGTCGCGCCGGCACGATGCGCAACTGCCTCTTTCTCGCGACGGACGAGATGGAGCTGCTGCAGTCCCTCGCGCTGATCCGGCTCGTACTCGACGGCTGGGTGGAGCCCCTGACGGCACCGGCAGAGCCTGTCAATCTCGTCGCGCAGCAGCTGCTGGCCCGCGTTCTCGCGGACGGGCGAGTCGGGCGGAGCGCCTGGCCCGGACCGCTTGATCGTGTACGAGCGCAGGCTGGCCTCCAGGGCCCGCTGCCGCAGTCGGTTTTGGAGCACATGCTCGCGCGCGGGGTGCTCGTCGAGGACGCCGGGATCGTGGCGATGGGGCCGGTCGGTGAGCAGGAGTACGGCCGCCGCAATTTCATGGACGTGACGTCCCTGTTCCTTACCGAGCCGCTGCTCGCGGTGCGTTGGGGGCAGCGGGATCTGGGCTCGGTCGATCCCTCCTCGTTGGCCTCACGTGATGACGCACGAGCGACGATCCTGCTCGGAGGTCGCGCCTGGGGTGTCCGTGATGTGGACTGGAACCGACGGGTCGTCTGGGTCGAGCCGACCGACGAGCCTGGACGCTCGCGTTGGGCCGGCGCAGGCGCCGCGCTCTCGCTCGAGGTCTGCCATGCCATCCGGTCGGTTCTCTGCGGTGACGAGCGTCTCGATGGTCATGTCACGCGCCGCTCGCGGGCGAAGCTCGACGAGCTTCGCCAGGAGTACGAGTGGGTCGCTGACGAACGTACGACGCTGGTGCACGAGGCGCAGCGTTCGCGGTCACGTTGGTGGACGTTCGGCGGCGGCCGTGCAAACGCAGCGCTGGCAGCGCAGCTCGACGCGGCTGGGATTTCTACCGTTGCGGTCGACGACCTGGGCATCGGCGTTCGTTCGCGAATCAGCCATGCAGAGCTGACGGGCGCGATCGAGGAGGTCGACGTGCTTGCCGGAGCTCGCGTGGATCCGCGGCGTTTGGACGCTGTGAAGTTCGGGTCGTGTGTGCCGGATGCGATGCTCGAGCGGATGCTCGCGTTGCGTGACGCCGACCCGGCCGGTGTCGCGCAGGTCTCGGCAGAGCCGGTGAATACCGTGACGTCCGCGGTCTGAGACGTTCAGGCCGCGCGCTCACGCAGAAGCGCGCGCAGCTCTTCTGCGGGCAGCTGGTCCAGCAGGGCCGCGACTTCGTCCTTGATTGACGCGTCCGCGGACGGCGGTGCAGGTCGCTGGCCTGCGAACGCCTTCGTTGCTGCATCCGCGAGCGTGCTCGCTCGCTGCGCATGCAGATACCGCTCGGTCGTCTTGAGGTCGGCGTGGCCGAGGATGTCCTTCACGCTGGCCGGGTCGATGACGCGGACGAGCAGGGAGCCGGCGGTATGGCGGAGGTCGTGGAAGCGCAGCGGCGGCAGACCGGCGGCATCCCGGGCACCGAGGTAGCGACGTCGAAGTGCCGAAGGGTCAAGTCGGTCACCCGCGGGGCCGGCGAAGACATAGTCGCTCGCGCTCGTGAAGTTCGCGCGGCGGGAGAGCCGTTCGAGTGCTGCGAGCGGCTGGTCGGCGAGCGGGACGTAGCGGGCGCGCCGGGACTTCGTGAGCGTCTCCACATTGCCGGAGAGCGAGCGCTCGACGACGAGGACGCGCTCCTGCCAGCGCACGTCGCCCCAGCGGAGCGTGACGAGCTCGCCGCGGCGCAGGCCGGTGTAGCAGGCGATACGCAGCAGCTCAGCGAGCTGGTGATCCTCGGCCTCACGGTCCGCGCGGGTCGCAGCGCTGAGCTGGTCGTCGCGGTCGGTGCGCCAGCTGCCGGATGCGGCAGACCGCGCGAGGGCCTCGATCTGGTCGACGTCGTAGACCTCGAGCCGGCCGGGTGGGTCCTGCTTGCGGAGAGGCGTCTCGGCCGCGGGATTCATCGTGAGCTCGAAGCCCGAGACTCGCGACATGCCGTAGTTGAAGATGGTGCGGAGCGTCTCGCGGTGCTTGTTGACGGTGCGGGCGGAGACGCCCTCGCCGGCGACGGCGCGCAGGAGCGCTTCGACCTGGGCGACGGTCACCTCGTGGGCGGGGGTGTCGCCGAGCGCGGCCATGATGCGGCCGCGGAGCTTGCGGCCGCGGAGACCTTGTCCGTTGGGTTCGGCGAGGAGGCTGCGGTAGTCGCGCAGGGTCGAAGGCTTGATGTTCTTGACGTGCTGGACGTGGTCGAGCCACTGGTGTGCGAGTGCGCGGAACGTGTGCTTGCGACGCTCGCGTTCCGCGGCCGCGAGCGCGACGGAGTCGCGGGCCTCGGCGTGCTCCGCCATCGCCTCGTGCATACGTGCGTAGGCGCGCCGCTCGTCGAGGTAGCCGTCGGCGATCCGCCCTCGACGGGGGACGGGCTGCCCGTCCGGCCCGGGCTCAAGCCAGGCCTTGCCAAGTCGGCGCTTAACCTGTTTGCGGTCGGTGGTCCGCCATTTGGCCTCGTAGAAGAACTCGTCCTCGACGGCGCCCTCACTGCGCCGGACGACGAGTGTTCCGACCTGGTCTTCGCGCCCGTGCACGGCATCAGTCTAGCGCGCGAAATGTTGCCGGTACCACGCCGGTACCACGATTTGGTACCGGCAGCGATCCGGTACCAACGCCGGTACCAAACGGGTCGAAACGGCGTTCTAAAGCCGTTTCGCGCGCATCTGAATCGCCAGTATCTATGCGGTTCGGCGCCGTGAAAAAGGGCTCATAACCCGAAGGTCGCGGGTTCGAATCCCGCCCCCGCTACTAGGTTGGTTCTTCGGAACCAACCGAACCGGAAGCCTCCTCTCGCCGGGAGGCTTTCGTGTTTCTTGCAGGGGTTTTGGGCGAGCGCGACGTCGAGGTGCTCGGCAACGGACCGGGATA